>NZ_JAWHOP010000015.1:137178-148491 GCF_032586995.1 Pseudomonas syringae group sp. J248-6
TCTGGACGCTCCGCGTCCGATCCTGAATGTCCGGTGCGGCGCAAATCTGTGACGCGGAGCGTCACCCAAGGCATTCCCACGCTGGAGCGTGAGGAACGATAATCTCAACTATCGTGCGGCGTTCCGCGTCCGATCCTGAGCAAGCGGCGCGGCACAGATGTCGTGAATCAGTCGAACCTGTGTATAACATCGAGCGCTCCAGCGTGAGTACGATCAAAACCATCAACCGCATCACCCCACAATAAAACCGGAAATTTCTGTATTAAAGGGACGCTCCATGCAAGCTGCCAATCCACGCCGTGGATACATTCTGGGCCTGAGTGCTTACATCATCTGGGGCCTGTTCCCCATCTACTTCAAGGCTATCTCCGCCGTTCCGGCCATCGAGATCATCATCCATCGTGTGCTCTGGTCAGCCCTCTTCGGCTCGATTGTGCTGATGTTCTGGAAGCATCCCGGCTGGTGGCGTGACCTGCGCAACAACCCACAGCGACTGGCCGTGCTGGCACTGAGCGGCACGCTGATCGCGGCCAACTGGATCGTCTACGTATGGGCCGTGAACAACGGCCGCATGCTTGAAGCCAGTCTCGGCTATTACATCAACCCGCTGGTCAACGTACTACTGGGCATGTTGTTACTGGGCGAACGGCTCAGGCGCCTGCAAATGCTGGCGGTCGCTTTCGCCGCCATTGGTGTCGCCCAACAGGTCTGGCACGTGGGCAGCCTGCCATGGGTGTCGCTGGCACTGCCATTGACCTTCGCGTTCTACGGCCTGATCCGCAAAAAAGCCCCGGTTGCCGCCCTCCCTGGCCTGGTGGTGGAAACCTGGATGCTGGTGCCACTGGCATTGATCTGGCTGGCACTCAACCCGACAGCCATCAGCGCACAAGCACAATTCTGGACCACCACCCAGGCCCTCTGGCTCGCAGCCGCAGGCCCGGTAACGCTGATCCCGCTGGTGTGCTTCAACGCCGCAGCCCGCCACCTGCCCTTCACCACCCTGGGCTTCCTGCAATACCTTGCGCCCACGCTGGTCCTGCTGCTGGCCGTACTGCTGTATGGCGAGCATCTGACCACCAGCACCATCATCACCTTCGCCTTTATCTGGGCGGGGCTGGCAATCTACAGTGTGGATATCTGGCTGAAATCCCGCGGTCGCAGCTGATCAAAAAACACACAATCCCTTGCAGACCACGCTCCCCGTGGCCTGCAAGAGGTTCTCCAAGGGTTATCCACAGGCAGGCTAACCTTATCTGTGCACAAGCCCTTGAAACTGTTGGTTTTTTGATCAACTTTCGCCAAGCCACGGCGAACGTGGCGCGCAAGGCTATTCCCCCAGGTTATCCACAGGCAGGTGCACGGTTAACTTGGATAACCTGAATAGGCCTATATTCTGGTTGAATAGTGCACCTTTTTTGGTACACTCGACTATGAATAAATATCCTCCCACTTTAAACGTTAAGTTTTTCTACACCGAAGCGGGCAATGAGCCCGTACGCGAATGGCTGACCAATTTGCCACGCGATGACCGTAAGGCAGTAGGCACGGACATCAAGACTGTTCAGTTTGGATGGCCAATAGGCATGCCTGTGGTCCGTAAAATGGAGCCCGAACTTTGGGAGGTCCGAGTTGATTTGAAGGAAAGAATTGCACGAGTACTGTTCACCGTTGAAGCAAGCTCAATGGTTTTGCTTCATGGCTTTATCAAGAAAAGCGAAAAAACTCCCGCATCAGACCTGGAAACTGCCAGACAGCGCAAAGCAGCACTTAAGAGGAACAAGTAATGAACCAGCATATTGGCTCTGACTTCGATGACTTTCTTGCCGAGCAAGGCTTTGCCGAGGAAGTTTCTGCCGCGGCCCTCAAACGAGTTATTTCCTGGCAAATCGCTGAAGTCATGAAACAGCAGAAGGTTACCAAGAAGGCTCTCGCAGAGCGTATGCACACAAGCCGAACGGCAGTAGACCGCGCTCTGGATCAGAATGATCCCGGGATGACCCTTGCAACACTGGCCAGCGCTGCAAGAGCACTGGGTCAACGGGTGGAGGTCAGACTGGTGCCGGAACAAGAAGCCAAACGCGCCTGAACATAATCAACACAGGAGTCACGCTTCCCCACCCAACACCAACTCCACCATCAGATCATCAGCCAGGGTCTCAAGCCCTGCCTGCAGGTCATCCAGCGACAAGCCCAGCGGTACGCCCAGCACGGCATCGGCGTGAAACAGCAACTCGCTGCTCATGGGCGCAGGGGAAACGTCGGTGATCAAGTGTTCGACGTTAACGCCCTGCCCGGCCAGCAAGCGGGTGATGTCGCGCACAATGCCGGGACGGTCGTTACCGACCAGTTGCATGCTGATCAACTGGGTCGGGGCAGTTGTCTCGATCACGCTTTCAGCCAGCAGCATGCGAATGCCGTGGGCTGACAGTGCGTTCAACGCCTTGATCAGGTCATCGTACTTTTCCGGCTCGACACCCACCTTGAGGATCCCGGCAAATTGCCCGGCCATGCGCGACATGCGGCTTTCCAGCCAGTTACCGCCCTGCTCGGCAATGCACTGCGCGATACGTTCGACCTGACCCGGTTTGTCGGGAGCAACCAGCGTTACGACGAGATGATCCACGGTCAATTCCTCTTTCTGTGCAGGTGATTTGAAAACGGCGTCGGTCGCACGAGTATAGACAGACCCGAGGGCAGCCCGTGCGCGGTAAATCGTGTACCGTTTACCACGCTTTATGGAACAATCCCGAGCGCTTTTGGGAACACAATGAATATCATCGTGACCCGATATGAATATCCAGTCGTTTAGTGACATATTCAGCGACGTTTTCACGCGACGGCGGCTCATGTAGTATCCGAAATCTCGCACTACATGACACCAAGATCAATAACAGAGCGCTCCCCGAGTGTGCTCGACCCTGCTGAGCAGAGTGAGGCAAGTGCAATGACTGAGTACGTTCAAGTCGGTGACCTGCAAGTCGCCAGAGTCCTGTTCGACTTCGTGCAGAACGAAGCCACACCCGGAACCGGCATCGACGCCACTGCGTTCTGGGCCGGTGCGGACCAACTGATCCACGACCTTGCGCCAAAGAACAAGGCACTGCTCGCCAAACGAGATGAATTGCAGGCGCAGATCGACACGTGGCACCAATCGCGTGCCGGACAGGCTCACGACGCCTCGGCTTACAAAGCCTTCCTTCAGGAGATCGGCTACCTGCTGCCAGAAGCAGCGGACTTCCAGATCACCACGCAAAACGTCGATGAAGAAATAGCCACCATGGCCGGACCGCAACTGGTCGTGCCGGTGATGAACGCACGGTTTGCGCTCAATGCGTCCAATGCCCGCTGGGGCTCGCTGTATGACGCGCTCTATGGCACCGATGCCATCAGCGAAGAAGGTGGCGCGGAGAAAGGCAAGGGCTACAACAAGGTGCGTGGCGACAAGGTGATCGCCTTCGCCCGCGCGTTCCTCGATCAGGCTGCCCCTTTGGCGGCTGGCTCGCACGTTGATTCGACTGCTTACAAGTTGATCGACGGCAGACTGGTCATCAGCCTCAAGGGCGGCAGCAACACCGGCCTGCGCGACGATGCACAACTGGTGGGTTTCCAGGGTGATGCCTCAGCGCCGTTCGCCGTGCTCTTCAGGCACAATGGGCTGCATTTCGAATTGCAGATCGACGCTTCCAGCCCGGTTGGCCAAACCGATGCGGCAGGCGTGAAAGACATCCTCATGGAAGCCGCGGTGACCACCATCATGGACTGCGAAGACTCCATTGCGGCCGTCGATGCCGACGACAAAGTGGTCGTCTACCGTAACTGGCTGGGCCTGATGAAAGGCGATCTGGCGGAATCGGTGTCCAAAGGCGGCGAGACCTTCACCCGCACCATGAACCCGGACCGGGTCTACACCACGCCACAAGGCGGCGAAGCCACGCTGCACGGTCGTTCGCTGCTGTTCATTCGCAACGTAGGTCACTTGATGACCATCGACGCGATACTCGACAAGCATGGCAATGAAGTGCCGGAAGGTATTCTCGACGGCCTGTTGACCAGTCTGGCTGCGATCCACAACCTCAACGGCAATACCTCGCGCAGCAACAGCCGCAGCGGCTCGATGTACATCGTCAAACCGAAGATGCACGGGCCGGAGGAAGCTGCATTCACCAACGAACTGTTCGGGCGCATCGAGCAGGTACTGGGTTTGCCGCGTAACACCTTGAAGGTCGGGATCATGGACGAGGAGCGCCGTACCACGGTCAACCTCAAGGCCTGCATTGAGGCCGCCAGTGAGCGCGTGGTGTTCATCAACACCGGCTTCCTCGACCGCACCGGTGACGAAATCCATACCTCCATGGAAGCAGGCCCGGTGGTGCGCAAGGCGCAGATGAAAGCCGAGAAGTGGATCGCTGCCTACGAGAACTCCAACGTCGACATCGGCCTGAAATGCGGCCTGCAAGGTCGTGCGCAGATCGGCAAAGGCATGTGGGCCATGCCCGACCTGATGGCTGCCATGCTGGAACAGAAAATTGCCCACCCGCTGGCTGGCGCAAACACGGCCTGGGTGCCCTCGCCTACAGCGGCCGCGCTGCACGCCCTGCATTATCACAAGGTCGATGTGTTCGCTCGCCAGGCCGAACTGGTTCAGCGCGAGCAGGCATCGGTGGATGACATTCTGACCATTCCCCTGGCGCCGAACACCGACTGGACGCCCGAAGAAATCCAGAACGAACTGGACAACAACGCACAGGGCATTCTTGGCTATGTAGTGCGCTGGATCGATCAGGGCGTGGGTTGCTCGAAAGTACCGGACATCAACGACATCGGTCTGATGGAAGACCGCGCAACGCTGCGCATCTCAAGCCAGCACATGGCCAACTGGCTGCGTCATGGCGTTGTCACCGAAGCTCAGGTGCTGGAAAGCTTGAAGCGCATGGCCCCCGTCGTGGATCGCCAGAACGCCAACGACCCGCTGTATCGCCCACTGGCACCAGACTTCGACAGCAACATTGCCTTCCAGGCAGCCGTAGAACTGGTGATCGAAGGCACGCGGCAGCCTAACGGCTATACCGAGCCGGTATTGCACCGTCGCCGTCGTGAGTTCAAGGCTAGTAAAGGTCTGTAACGAGTCGTCTGAGCCATTGCGGGTGCTTGTCCTTGCCGGATGAGCAATCCGCAAAGGCTCACCGTTTCAACTTATCCCCAACTCCCGCTTCACCAGCTTCACCAGTTGCTTGGTGTTAAGCGGCTTGAGCAGGAAGTCCACCACGTTCAAGTGCATGGCATCGATGGCATCGCGCACGTTGGCATCGCCGGAGACGATAATGATCGGCAGTTCGGCGCGATCCGACTCCCTTACCTTGCGGATCAGGTCCAGCCCGTCGAAAGGCGCCATGCGCAAATCGGTGATCAGCAGTCCGATGGACTGACGCGTCTGGATCATTTCAAGCGCGCTGTCGCCACCGGGTGCGGTCATGCAACTGATGTCATTGAGGCTCAGAATTTCGGCCAGCAGCTCTCGCGCGTCGCTGTCGTCATCGACGATCAGAACTCGTTGCGGTGCGTCACGGGCGGGCGTGAGCATGACCTCATGGAGGGCATTACGCTCTTCGTCGCTCAAAATATCGTGATCAATCATTGCAATCTCATCATTCCCTGAACTAATCCGACAGCAGATATGGATAAATCTGCGATGCATTTCGTCGGCATCCTGGCCAGTCTTCGCTCGCAATCCATTGCGTTCGTCAAATCAGTTACGCCGCAGCAGGCACGGCACTGTCACTCGGTTCAAGCGTAAGACTTACGTCCAATGGGCACCTGGCTGCAAGCGGCCGACCATGAGCACCAATAACAAGAACGCGGAACAGGCCATGAGCAAGGCAGATGCTTTCACCCAGGCAGGCAAGACAGCCGTGCTACAGAACATACACGGCACCATGCAGTTTCTGCAAAAATTCCCGCCTTTCAACCAGATGGAAAACGCGCATCTGGCGTACCTCGTAGAGCAGTGTCAGCTCCGGTTCTATGCCGCGGATGAAAGCATCATCAAGCCTGGCGATGGCCCGGTAGAGCACTTTTACATCGTCAAGCAGGGGCGAATCGTCGGTGAACGTCCGCATTCTGCCAAAGGCGGCACAGAAACAACATTTGAAATCACCACTGGCGAGTGTTTTCCACTTGCGGCCCTGCTGGGCGAGCGTGCCACTCGTACCGAACACCTGGCTGCCGAGGACACCTTCTGCCTGCAATTGAACAAGCAGGCGTTCATCAAGCTGTTCGCGCTTTCCACAACGTTTCGCGACTTTGCCCTGCGCGGTGTCAGCAGCCTGCTGGATCAGGTCAATCAGCAGGTTCAGCAGCGCGCCGTTGAAACCCTGGGCACGCAGTATTCACTGAATACACGTCTCGGCGAACTGGCCATGCGTCACCCGGTGATGTGCAGCCCTGAAACACCCATGCGCGACGCGGTGAAACTGATGCATGAACAGCAGGTAGGCAGCATCGTGATTGTCGACGAGCAGCAGGCCCCGCTGGGGATTTTTACCCTGCGCGACCTGCGTGAAGCGGTTGCCGATGTGAATGCCGATTTCAGCGCGCCGGTCAGACACACCATGAGCCTGTCGCCGTTCCATCTGAGCCCGGACGCCAGCGCATTCGACGCGGCTATCGCCATGACCGGACGTCACATCGCCCACGTGTGCCTGGTCAGAGACGGGCGATTGTGTGGCGTGGTGTCGGAGCGCGATTTGTTTTCCTTGCAACGGGTCGACCTGGTCCACCTGGCGCGGACCATCCGCAATGCACCGCGTATCGAAGCGCTCGCCGGTTTAAGAGGCGATATCGTCCAGTTGGTCGACCGCATGCTGGCCCACGGAGCCTCTTCGACCCAGATAACCCAGATCATCACCCTGCTCAATGACCACACCGTGTGCCGCGTGATCGAGCTGACGCTTGCAGAAAAAGGCGACCCCGGCATTGCATTCAGCTGGCTGTGCTTTGGCAGCGAAGGCCGTCGCGAACAGACGCTGCATACCGATCAGGACAACGGCATTCTGTTTGAAGCCAGCGATGCGGCAGAAGCAGAGCAGATCCGCACGTTACTGCTACCGATTGCCGAGCGCATCAATCAAAGCCTGGCGCAGTGCGGTTTTACCCTGTGCAAGGGCAACATCATGGCCGGTAACCCCGACCTGTGCCTGTCCCGGCTCGAATGGTCACAGCGCTTTGCAGCCTTTATCCGCGAAGCAACTCCGGAGAACCTGCTGGCATCGAGTATCTATTTCGATCTACGCGTGGTCTGGGGCGATGAAAGTGGCGGCGAGCAACTGCGCCGCGGCATTCTTGATCAGGTGGCAGACAACAAGCTGTTCCAGCGCATGATGGCCGAGAACGCTCTGCGTCAAAGGCCGCCGGTGGGCCGTTTCAAGGATTTCGTGCTGGCGCGCAAAGGCAGCGAAAAAGACACCCTGGACCTCAAGACCGAAGGCCTGACGCCCTTTGTCGACGGGGCGCGCCTGTTGGCGCTGGCCAACGGTGTCGGCGTCAACAATACCCAGGAACGCCTGCGCCAACTGGTCGAACGTGAAGTCATCGACCCGCTGGATGGCGCTGCGTATGAAGAGGCTTACCACTTCATTCAGCAGACCCGCATGCAGCAACATCAACTGCAAAGCCGCCAGAACCTTCCCTACTCCAATCGCATCGACCCTGACACGCTCAACCATCTGGACAGACGCATTCTGCGCGAATCGTTTCGCCAGGCGCAGCGACTGCAAACCAGCCTGACCCTGCGTTACCAACTATGAACCTGTTCGAATGGCTCAAGCCGCGCGCGAAAAAGACACCCTTGCAAGCGCATCAACTGGATCGCCTCAAAAAGCTGCCGGTCTGCGCGAACCTCAGCGACAAGCCATTGCGCCAACAGCGCTGGGTAGTGCTGGACCTTGAAACCAGTGGCCTGAACATGAACCGCGATCAAGTGCTGTCCATCGGCGCGGTCGTGATTGAAGACGGTGCCATCGATCTGGGCCAGCAGTTCGAGCGCACGCTGTTGCGCGTCGATCACAAGGTCAGCCCGGCCGTGCTTATTCATGGCTTGGCACCGAGTGCGATTGCCGCGGGCAGCGAGCCGGCCGAGGCGTTGCTGGACTTCATGGAGTTCGTCGGCGAAAGCCCCATTCTGGGTTTTCATGCGCCGTTCGATCAGCACATGCTGTCGCGCGCGCTGAAAGAAAGCCTGGACTACCGCTTGCAGCATCCGTTTTTCGATGCCGCCGAAATCGCCCCGATGCTCTGCGAGCAAGCCAACCTGCGTCATGCAGGGCTGGACGACTGGACGCAATTTTTTGGCCTGCATGCCGAAGAGCGTCACAACGCCAGCGCTGATGCACTGGTCACCGCAGAACTGGCGCTGATTCTGTTCAGCCACGCCCGTCGTCAGCAGATCGACAGCCCGCGGCTACTGGAAGAGCGCCTTGGGCAATGGCGCAGACGTAAACAATCGCACTCGTTTTGACTGCGACCTGCGCTCAGCTCTGGGAAATGGTCTTGGCGATTACATCCACCGTCGCGTCCACCTGCTCGCGGTAACGCTTGAGCTCGACCTTGTGCAATTGCTCAAGCTCGATTTGCTGCGAACAGAGGTTCAGCGCTGCCAGAACCAGCAGACGGTCGCCGATCAACGTCGGGTATTTGCGCTTGGTGTCGGCCAGCGACGCGTTGAGCATCGCGGCGGCCTTCATGAGGGTCAGGTCTTCACCGGCCGGGGCTTTGACCGAGTACTCATTACCCAGAATGGTGAGAACGGTTACACCGTTGCCATCGACGTTCATGCGCCAACAGCACTTGCGCTGGTCGCGCGGTCAACCAGTGCCTGGATACGGGCGGCGGTGCTGCCCTGCTTCTCTTCCTGCTCCATCAGGCTCAGTTGCAAGTTCTCGTTCTCGTCCTTGGCTTTTGCCAGCTCGGCACCGAGCTGTGCATTTGTGTCTTGAAGGGCCTGGTTCTGTTGCACCAGATCACCGACAAGTTGTTCCAATTGGCTAAGGGAGGCTTCCAACATTTTGATTTCTCGAGCAAATTTCAACGGGCGCGTACGATAAAGAAAAGTCGCTGCGCATGCCAGCGCTCAGGCTTTGATACTGATCTGTCATGACGTTGACATGTCCATAACGTAGACGCGTAGGGGGCTTGTGACTACGTATTCGGAATCCGGTTCCTGCTATTCGTCAGACCGTCCCGAACTGCGACAAATGCGCACAGCCAATGGGCAAACTGACATCGCCCCACTCCTCCTCAACCCAGTCTTTTCAAGGGTTTGTGCGAATGTTTGTCATATTCAAAAATAACCGTCAGTAATAAGTCGTCAATATTTAGTGCCTACTGACTCAATACTTTAGTCGCATGACCGATAGGCCCCCCATTCACGGCTTTATCTCCGTCTTTCAATCGCATGGATCGCGTACCTGACCCTGGAAGCTTTCTATGTCCCTGCGAAATATGAACATCGCGCCCCGAGCGTTTCTTGGATTTGCCACAATCGGCACACTCATGTTGATTCTGGGTGTATTTGCACTGTCACAGATGAGCAAGATCCGTGGCGCCACTGAAGTGCTGGCCGACAACAATGTGCCGAGCATCAAGAGCCTTGACCGATTTGCTGAAGTCAGCATCCGGTTGCGCGTTCTGTCCTACCGATTGCTGGTCAACCGCGACCCGGAAACCCAGCAGAAAACCATCGATTTGATGGCGATGCGCAACAAGCAGATCACTGACGCTCAGGCGATTTACGAGAAGCTCATCAGCGATCCCGATGAGCGCAATCTCTACAGCCAGTACGTACAACTGCTGGGACAATATCGCCAGCTTGAAGAGCGCCTGAAGACCCTGACCCGCGCCAACAAGATCGATGAATTGCAGGGCCTGCTCAATAACGAAATGCTCAACAACTCTGACCAGATGAACGTTGTGCTGAGCAAACTGGTGGAGTTCAACACGGCTCAGTTGAACCAGGTGAAGAAGGATGCGTCCAGCGAGTACGACTCGGCATTCAATCTGGTCATCGGACTGTTGATCGCTGCCACCCTGCTGACCATCGTGTTTGCCTGGATGCTGATCAAAAGTATTACCACGCCGATTGCCACAGCTCTGCATGCAGCGGAGACCATCGCGCAAGGCAACCTGACCCGTCCGATCGAGATCGACGGCACCGATGAAGCAGGTCGTTTGCTGCTGGCCATGAAAACCATGCAGGACAAGCTGCGCGACACGTTGCAGGGCATTTCCGGTTCGGCCACGCAACTGGCCTCGGCTGCTGAAGAGCTCAATGCTGTCACCGACGAAAGTGCACGCGGGCTGGTGCAGCAGAACAACGAAATCGAGCAGGCGGCCACCGCGGTCAACGAGATGACCAGCGCCGTGGAAGAAGTCGCCCGCAATGCCGTCAGCACGTCACAAGCGTCGCGCAACGCTGCGACATCTGCTGGCGACGGTCGTGATCTGGTTCAGGAAACCGTCAGCGCCATCGAACGCATGAGCGGTGATGTGAAAGATACTGCTGAACTGATCATCAACCTGGCCAGTGAATCGCGTGATATCGGCAAGGTGCTGGATGTGATTCGCGGCCTGGCCGACCAGACCAACCTGCTCGCCCTCAACGCCGCCATCGAGGCTGCACGCGCCGGTGAGGCCGGGCGTGGCTTTGCTGTAGTCGCCGACGAAGTCCGCGCCCTGGCGCACCGTACTCAGCAATCGACCAGTGAAATCGAACGCATGATCGGTAGCATTCAGAGCGGTACGGAGCAGGCGGTGAGCTCGATGCGCAACAGCACCGAACGCGCCGAATCGACCTTGAACATCGCCAAGGGCGCAGGCTTGGCGCTGAACACCATCAACGTCGCGGTCGAAGAGATCAACGAACGCAACATGGTCATCGCCAGCGCTGCCGAAGAGCAGGCGCAAGTCGCTCGCGAAGTGGACCGCAATCTGGTCAACATCCGCGACCTGTCCGCACAATCCACCACCGGCGCCAACCAGACCAGCGCGGCCAGCACCGAGCTGTCACGCCTGGCCGTGGACCTCAACAGCATGGTGTCGCGCTTCGCGCTTTAAACACGCGAAAACTCAACTAGCGTGCTGGCGCTCCGCGTCCTCTTGCGACGCAGAGCGTCGAGAGCTGCATTACCACGCTGAATCCCGACCATCGTGCGGCGCTCCGCGTCGCATGCCGTTCTGGACGCTTCGCGTCCTCTTGGCGATGCAGAGCGTCGCGAACTGCATTACCACGCTGGAGCGTGGGAACGATCATCGCAACTATCG
>NZ_JAWHOP010000016.1:0-125839 GCF_032586995.1 Pseudomonas syringae group sp. J248-6
TCTCAACTATCGTGCGATCATCTCGATCATCGTGCGACGCTCCGCGTCGCATGCCGTTCTGGACGCTCTGCGTCCTCCTGAACCATATGCTGTTAGACTGCGCGCTTTTTCAGGAGCCATTCCATGGACCCGCGCAGTGAAGTGTTACTCCGTCAGGCCGAGCTGTTTCAGGGCTCGCTGTTGCTGGTCGGGCTGCCCGCCGATGACCTGCTCGGAAAACTGCCGGACGCGCGTGGATGGTGCTGGCATGCAGGTGACCAGGCCGCGCTGGATGCGCGGTTTGAAGGCCGTGTGGATTTCGGCGTTGAAGCGCCAGAGGCCGCCTTCGAAGCCGCCGTGCTGTTCCTGCCGAAAGCCCGCGATCTGACCGACTACCTGCTCAATGCCCTGGCCTCCCGCCTGGCCGGGCGCGAGTTGTTTCTGGTCGGTGAGAAACGTGGCGGAATCGAAGCCGCTGCAAAACAACTGAGCCCCTTCGGCCGCGCGCGCAAGCTCGACAGTGCCCGCCACTGCCAGCTCTGGCAGGTCACTGTCGAGAACGCACCGCAAGCCGTTACGCTGGAAAGCCTCGCCAAGCCCTACCAGATCGACCTGCAGGACGGCCCGCTTACCGTCGTCAGCCTGCCCGGCGTGTTCAGCCATGGCCGCCTCGACCGTGGTTCAGCCCTGTTGCTGGAAAACATCGACAAGCTGCCGAGCGGCAACCTGCTCGACTTCGGCTGTGGTGCCGGCGTACTCGGTGCAGCGGTCAAGCGTCGCTACCCGCACAACGACGTCATCATGCTGGACGTGGATGCGTTCGCAACCGCAAGTTCGCGCCTGACCCTGGCCGCCAACGGCCTGCAAGCCCAGGTGTTGACCGGTGACGGAATTGACGCAGCGCCAATGGGCTTGAACACAATTCTCAGCAACCCGCCGTTCCATGTGGGGGTTCATACCGACTACATGGCAACAGAAAACCTGCTGAGAAAGGCACGCCAACATCTTAAATCAGGCGGCGAACTGCGCCTTGTCGCGAATAACTTTCTGCGTTATCAACCGCTGATCGAAGAGCACGTCGGGCAGTGCGAAGTCAGGGCTCAGGGCAGCGGTTTTAAAATCTACAGCGCCAAACGCTCCTGAAATAAGCACTTGCCGAAACGTTTTTGCGGAGGCAGAATCCGCTCCGTCCTAGGGGAGTAGTCTCCCACGAGCGCCATGCTCGTCCGGCACGTATCAACATACTTGGTCCTCAGACCATGGTACGTGCGACCCGGAATCCGCTCAGACGGATCGGTGGTTTGACAAGACCTATGACACGAACACCTTACCCGGGGCGGGGAGGTCGTACGTGTCATAGCCGTGTCGACCCGCCCCTTAGGAAACCTGATGCTGGAATCATTCTTAATCCCCACCGCTGTGGTTGCGCTCGCCGAAATCGGTGACAAGACGCAATTGCTCGCACTCATTCTCGCCGCACGCTTTCGCAAACCCTGGCCGATCATTGCAGGCATTGTCGCCGCAACCCTGGCCAACCATGCGGCAGCAGGCGCTGTAGGTGCATGGTTCAGCAGCTTCCTGTCAGACGCAGTGCTGCACTGGATTCTCGCCGCCAGTTTCACGGCCACCGCGCTGTGGACCCTGGTGCCGGACAAGATGGACGATGACGAAGCCAGCACGGCGCGCAAGTTCGGCCCGTTCATGACCACGCTGATTACGTTCTTCATCGCTGAAATCGGTGACAAGACGCAGATCGCCACGGTGATGCTGGCGGCGCAGTATTCCTATCTGTGGCTGGTCATTCTGGGCACCACGGTGGGCATGCTGCTGGCCAACGTGCCGGTGGTGCTGGCGGGCAATTTCGCCGCCGAGAAATTGCCTCTGACCCTGATTCGCCGCCTGGCTGCCTGTGCGTTTTTCGTGCTGGCACTGGTGGCGGTGTACAAGGCAATGCAAGTCAGCGGCTGGGTGTGATGCACTCCCGTAGCGTTGCGAGACACGCAACGCCACGGGTGTTTCAGCCGATCAGGATTTGGGGGCTGCCTGATACAGCGGCATCACTTTGGGAATCGCGGCCTGCAACGAAGCAATGCGACTCTGCGATGCCGGGTGAGTGCTCATGAACTCTGGCTGCGAACCCCCGGAGTTCTGAGTCATTTTCTGCCACAGGGTAATCGCCGCATTCGGGTTGTAACCCGCACGGGCGGCCAGCTCCAGGCCAATCAGGTCGGCTTCGTTTTCATTACTGCGGCTGTTGGGCAGCGTCAGGCTGTAGTTGACCACAGTGTCGGCCAGCGCCAGGCTGTCTTGCCCAAGCCCCAGAAAGGCACCCGCCCCCTGCTTGGCCATCGCCACACCGTAAGCCTTGGACATCGCCTCACGCCCGTGCTCGCGCAAGGCATGGGCGATCTCGTGGCCCATGACCGCAGCGATTTCATCGTCACTCAGTTTGAGGGTGTCGATCAGACCGGTGTAAACGAAGATCTTGCCGCCCGGACCACAGTTGGCGTTCAGTTCGTCACTTTTGATCAGATTGACTTCCCACTGCCATTGAGCCGAATCAGGACGCAGTTTCGGGGCCTGGGCGATCAGCCGATCAGCGATTGCGTGAACGCGTTTGGCGTTCGCGCTGGTGGTATCCAGCACACCTTTGCTGGTCGCTTCGCCAACGGTCTGCTGATAGGACTGGGCGTACATTTTGTTGACTTCATCGGTGGAGAGCATGCTGAACATGTACTGCTTGCGCTCCACACCAACCGAGTCACCACTGGTGGTATTGACTGCCTGACACCCGCCGAGCAGCAACGCAGCGCTCAAGGCACAGAGGGCAAATGACTGACGCATGGTGAATCTCCTTGTTTTTGAAACGGCCATTGCGGGGCAGACCTCTGCGCCAGATACCGGCCAACTGGCATCTTGGTCTTTGACAGAAGTGGATGGTTCCCGCAGGTATGTCCAGTTTGTATCAGATGCGCCTCAAGGCGGATATCGGATTTGTCTGATTCATCGGTCTTATCCCTGCCCGCCTAACTCAATGGCGTCAGACACTCAGGTGCATTGAGCTTCGGATCGTTGACCAGATTGGCCAGTGGTCGCTCTCGCAACGCGGTCTGCGGAGCTGCCAGCAACGCTTGCAGGGTCGGCAGCGGTGTGTCGGCGGCCAGCCAGTCTTTCTGGCCCTTGGCATCCAGAATCAATGGCCGACGCTGGGTCGCAGCCGCCTGGGTGACCACCGCGACGCTCAGGTACGTATGCCCCTGCACCGGATACGCTTCCCATATTGCCGCAAAAAACAGCGCAGCCCCCTCCCCCGGCGTCAGCCAGAACGGACGCTTGCGCAGCGTGCCGCGCCACTCGTAAAAGCCGTTGGCGGGCAGCAGGCAGCGGCGATGGGTAAAGGCATCACGAAACATGGGTTGCTCGGCCACGGTTTCGGCGCGTGCATGGGCAGGCGTTTTCGACAGATCGGTGAGCCAGGCCGGGGTCAAACCCCAGCGCGCACGCACCAGTTCGATACCGCCCTCGTTTTCGGCGGCACGCATGATCAACACCCAGTCGGCTGGCGAAATATTCCATTGCGCCTGCTGATCGGAGGGAAAACCGGGCAATGCGGCAAAGGCAGGGGTCCAGCGAAACAGGGCGAAGCGTCCACACATGGGGGCTAATCAGACTCTATTGAAGGTGCTCAGCACACCAGTACATCGGGGAAGTCGTCCGGCTCATCGCCAGACAAGGGCGAAGCGCTATTGTACGCAGTGATCAGCTCGCGTGCCCGTTCGACCTGTGCATCGTCGACCTTGAGCGCCAGAAGCCCCAGCCCCGGCAGCTCGCCCATCGCACCGAGCAGGTCGCGACCGGCCAGATGCGCCTTGATGCCTTCACTGGCGAGCATTGCCAGCAGCAACTCTGCCTCCATGAGGTTCTCGGGCTCGTAGATCTTTTGCATCACTCGTTCTCGCTGCGAACATCCAGGTTCCAGTCTTCGCCGTCGGTCTGCAGGTCGAAAATGATCGGGCGGCAACAGACCGGACAGTCTTCAATGTACTGTTGATCGCCACCGGACAGGTCCAGTACGGCCTCGACAGGCTCGCCGCAATAAGGGCAGTCGTAACTCTGTAATTCCTGCATCACGGTCTCCGGGATCAGTTATGCGTATAATTGCCCCATTCTTCAGAAGGCTGTTTTAACAAGTACGTCTTCTTTTTACCCTATCCGATTCCAACAAGAGAGCATGATGGGCGAATTTGATGCCATCCGACCGTACAACGATGCAGAAGTCCCCGCCGTCTTGGCACGCCTGCTGAGCGACAAAGCCTTTCTCGCAATTCTGACCCGATTCCGTTTTCCCCGCCTGGCGGGCGCATTCGGCTGGCTGCTGCAGCCGACCCTGGCGCGCAAGCTGCGTCGCGAGTTTGCCGGTATCGACTCGGTCGCCACGCTGCAGGACAAAGTCGAATATTACGTCGACCACACCATTGAGCGCGCTACGGACGGAGTCACCTACACCGGCGTCGAGCAGCTCAAGTCCGGTTGTGCCTATCTGTTTCTGGCCAACCACCGCGATATCGTCATGGACCCGGCGTTCGTCAACTATGCCGTGTACCACGCAGGCCTGCCAACTCCGCGCATTGCCATTGGCGACAACCTGCTGCAAAAGCCGTTTGTCAGCGATCTGATGCGCCTGAACAAGAGCTTCATCGTGCACCGTTCGATTATCGGGCGGCGCGAGAAAATGGCGGCTTACCAATTGCTGTCGGCGTATATCAACCACTCGATCACCAAGGATTGCCAGTCCATCTGGATCGCCCAGGCCGAAGGCCGCGCGAAGGATGGTGACGACCGCACCGAGTCGGCGATCCTCAAGATGTTTCACATGAGCCGCAAGGACGAGCCGTTTGGCGACGTGATTCGTTCGCTGAACCTGATCCCGGTTTCGATCAGCTATGAGTACGATCCGTGCGACAGCGCCAAAGCGCGCGAGCTGTACATTCGTGCGACCACCGGCTCATACACCAAGACGCCGGGCGAAGACGACGTGAGCATTGCACTGGGCATCACCGGTTATAAAGGTCGCGTGCATGTGAACTTCGCGCCGCCGATCACCGAGCACTTCGAGGACACCAAGCAGCTGGCTATCGAAATGGACCGGCAGATTCTAGGCGGCTATCGCCTGTTCCCGGTGCATTACCTGGCGTACGCGCAATGGAGCGACGCCGACCCGAGCCTCGACGTACCGCCAGCGTCCGCAGTGTTTGCGGCCGACGAACTCGAACGCGCCAAAGATGAATGGGAAGGCCGCCTGGCAGGCGTGCCGACCGAGCATCGCCCTTACCTGATTCAGCAGTACGCGACACCGGTACGCAACCAATATCGGGTCAAGGCCGGGTTGGCGCTTTAAGAACCGGAACGTCTATCGTGCCCATGCTCCGCGTGGGTACGCCGTTCTGGACGCTCGTCAGCGCGCCGTGACGCAGAGCGTCACCCAAGGCATTCCTACGCTGGAGCGTGAGGAACGATAGGTGTACGGGAGAGCACGTATCATGTCCGTGCTCCGCATATTCATGCAGCCCCCGAAACATCCTGCATGACAATTCGCTGCCACTGTCACCCAAGCGTAACGTGACACCCTCATTGTGTGGCTCCTCGAGAAACGGACTTCCCTCTTTTTGGAGCTTGTCATGCTGCACGCAAAAAATCAGGATCGCCTTTACCTCATCGCCCAGAGCGATGAACAGCAGGAGTTGATCGACGGTCTGGCCTTCAACGTTCAGGACCGCCATTGGCTGGTCTATTGCGCACTGGGCGGGCACGTTCATCATGACCTGCCGGATATGGATCAGGACACCGGTTTCAGTTTTCTGGATTTTTATCAGCAGGCAGCCTGAGCCTGACAACGACCTCACGGCCTATACCGAATAAAGCAAAAAGCCCGGCCCCCTCAACAAGGGCCGGGCTTTTTTTCGCTGCGGGGATTACTGCGCCAGGGTCGAACCGATGGTCGGGTCCTGGAAGACGCGGGTCAGTGCATCGCTCAACACATCACTCACCAGCTTGGTGTTGGTTTCCTGGTTCGGGGCCATGCCGAAACGCTGATCCAGCGATGCGGCGTAACGGCCACTGTAGCTGCGACCGTTATTGCGTACGTCAGCGCGGAACGTCGAGCTGATGGTGGCTTCAGTCACGTACAGACCTTCTTTGGGCGACTGGTACTTCAAGTCTGCCAGGGTCACGGTCAACTGCGGAGCGTTGCCACCCTGAGTCGGCGTAAAGCCCAACAGGCGTACTGCCGCCTCGGCCTGAGCCTGGAGCTTGGGAACGATATCCGCACCGTTGACGCTGATGGCGCTGGTTTCCGGGTACATGCCGCCACGCGTGCCCAGCGTCGGCCCAGGACGGCCGTCGACTACGCGCACCACCACAGGCTGACCACGCCCTACGGCCGCAAGCTGCGCGTTGAGCTTGGGAGTGGGGCTGAGTTGTTGCGGACTGTGGGCACAGCCCACCAGGGTCAAACTGCTTACAGCAAGCAAACCGAACAAAATGCGACGCAGCATGCTCATTTCTCCATGGGCCAGACACTGAATGTGCCGCAGTATAGCGGCCAGCAACAGCCGCTAACCAGAGGGCGCTGACCGTTAAGCCTCGGACATTCGGCACGTCTCGGGGTTCAGGCAGCAGCTTAGGCAATGATTCGTGCAGCGCAATGTAATCAGGGCGTCACATCCAGTTGGCAGACTCGCCCTCATCGCACAGACGCTCATCCACGTCACAGGAGCTGCGCCATGAATCTGTTCCGGTCTCTGTTCACCGCACGCCACCAGCATCGCTATTACGCACGCATTGATCAGGCAGGCATTTGCTGCGCGTTCAAGCATTGTGCGCAACGCCCGTCTGGCGTCGAGTGGGTGGAAGTGACCGAGCAACGACTTGCCTGGCTGAACCAGCCACTGCCCGCCAGCGCCCGGGTGACACAGCACAGCGCACGTTCAACGCGCGGCCAGTTGCTCACCGCCTGACCCGACAGCGAATAAAAGTCATTTAAAGCGATCAATTCCTGCCATTTCATCGCTATAATCTCCCCCCGATTATAAGGACGTCTCCTGATCGGGCCTCGCAGCATTGCTAATCACCGTATTAGCGCCTTCGTACTGCCCACAGAGAGCCGCCCACACAGGTCATGTGCGCACGAGTGTGCTCGATGAAAGGTGAAGAATGCTCGAATCGTATCGAACCTTTCTCGCCCGCCAGCGCCTCACTCTTGGTGCCCCTGACCTGCCAGCGCTGTCATCGCAGCCATTTTGAGGTTTGGTTCACGTTCCCAAAAGGACGTGAAAAACGGGTTTCACTACTTCACAAGAGTGTGGCGAGCAAATGAATAGGTACGCGTTTGTAAATGCACCATCAGCCTCTGAACCGGCTCTCTTGAACAGGACTGACCGCGACTGCGCCTCCATCACCGGAGCCTGACGCCATCGACAGGAGCCCATCGGGCGATGGGTTCCCTGACGATGGTCGAATGGCCTTGCGGGCCTGGAAATGCGTTCATGAAACATTGATGAACCATGACCGGGCCTGACCGGGACCTGCGCTTTAAATGCGGAAAATTGCGAAGAATCGGTCAGGCGATCCTGGCCAGGAAAGCGAGGGCACCCTTTTGATCCAGACCCCGAACACCTGGCAACCAGCCTCAGGATCGTATGCCGTCAATTTGGTGCTGCAGATTTTGGAGACGCGTTAATGGCGCATAACGAAGCAGTCGACGTAGTACTGGTCGGAGCGGGCATCATGAGTGCCACTCTGGCGGTATTGCTCAAGGAGCTCGACCCCGGCCTCAAGCTGGAAGTCGTTGAGCTGATGGACTCCGGTGCTGCGGAGAGTTCCAACCCGTGGAACAACGCCGGTACCGGCCACGCTGGTCTTTGCGAGCTGAACTACACGCCGCCTGCGGCTGATGGCTCCATCGACATCAAGAAAGCGGTGCACATCAACACCCAGTTCGAAGTCTCGAAACAGTTCTGGGCTTACCTGGCGCGCAAAGGCACCTTCGGTTCAGCCCGTTCCTTCATCAATCCGGTCCCGCACCTGAGCTTTGTGCAAGGCGAAAACGGTATCTCGTTCCTCAAGACCCGTTTTGAAGCCATGAGCAAGCATCACGCCTTCTCGTCGATGGAATACACCGAAGACAAGGCAAAGCTGGCCGAGTGGATGCCGCTGATGATGCCTGGGCGGCCGGCTGATGAAAGAATTGCCGCAACACGCATGATGAACGGCACCGACGTCAATTTTGGCGCACTGACCAATCAACTGCTCGGCCATCTGACCAGTGCTCCAGGCACACAGATCAAGTACCGCAGCCGGGTCACCAACCTGACCCGCAACGGCGCTGGCTGGACCGTCAGCGTCAAGGACGTGAATGGCGGCGGCACGCGTGAGATAGATGCCAAATTCGTGTTCCTCGGTGCCGGTGGCGCAGCGTTGCCGCTGTTGCAGTTGTCGGGCATCGAAGAAAGCAAGGGTTTTGGCGGCTTTCCGGTCAGCGGTCAGTGGCTGCGTTGCGACAACCCGGAAGTGGTCAAGCATCACCAGGCCAAGGTCTACAGCCAGGCCGCCGTGGGTTCGCCGCCAATGTCCGTGCCGCACCTGGACACCCGCGTGGTCGATGGCAAGAAATCCCTGCTGTTCGGACCGTATGCCGGCTTCACCACCAAGTTCCTGAAACACGGCTCGTTTCTGGACTTGCCGCTATCGGTTCGTGTCGCCAACATCAAACCGATGCTGGCAGTGGCCCGCGACAACATGGACCTGACCAAGTACCTGGTCAGCGAAGTGATGCAATCGATGGAGCAACGCCTGGAGTCGCTGCGCCGCTTCTATCCGGAAGCGAAAGCCGAAGACTGGCGTCTCGAAATCGCCGGTCAGCGCGTGCAGATCATCAAGAAAGACGCGAAAAAAGGCGGCGTGCTGCAATTCGGCACCGAGCTGGTGTCCGCGAAGGACGGCTCGCTGGCCGCCCTGCTGGGTGCTTCGCCGGGGGCTTCTGTCACCGTGTCGATCATGCTGGAACTGCTGGAGCGCTGCTTCCCGGAGAAAACCCGCACCGAGTGGGCTGCCAAACTCGACGAGATTTTCCCGGCTCGGGAAAAGATCCTCGAAACCGATGCGCAGTTGTATAACCGCGTCCGCGCCCAGAATGACGAGGCGCTGGAGTTGGTCGAGAAAAGCAGTCAGGAGCAGAGTTTCGCCTGAGCTGATTGCGTTGCCATGAAAGCCCTGTGCATCTGAAACGCTGTATAAACAAAAAGCCCCGTGACTCTGCCGAGTCACGGGGCTTTTTGTTGCGAATGTCAGTCAGAGGCTTTTGGACAATACAGCGATGTGCTCCGGACCAATCCCGCAGCAGCCGCCGATGTGTGTGGCACCGCGCGTTACCCAATCTGCCGCCCACTGTTGATAACCCTGCGGGTCAAGGTCTTCGCGCAGCTCATCCAGACCGTCGTTGGCCTTGGCGTCCTTGGGTTGCGGCGGGAAAGCGTTGGCGTAGGCACCAATGGCAATGTCGACGTTCAGGGCTTTGAACACCTCGCGTGCCGCATCGATTGCACCACCAATCACCTCTGGCTGGCTGCAGTTGAACAGCAGCGTCGCAACGCCCATCCCGGCAGCAGCCTTGGCCGCATCGGCAACGGGCTCGCCTGAACGCAAACGCGGCACCTCATCGGTGTCTTCATCCTGAAGAGTAAACGACAACCAGAACGGTTTGCCGTCATTGGGCAACCCGGCGCGGATGGTTTGCGCTTCAAGAATGCAGCTTTGCGTCTCGGCCAGCCACAGATCGACGTACGGCGACAAACCGGCAACCAGTGGTTTCAGAACATCGGCGGCCAGTTCCGGCTTGTACAGGTCAGGGCGATAGGAGCCGAACAGCGGCGGAATGGAACCTGCCACCTTTGCACGACCGCCAGAAGCGTCGGCCGACTCACGCGCCAGTCGCCCGGCCAGCGCTGCCAATGCCTGACCTTCGCGGGCAAAGCGCTCTTCGCCAATATGAAACGGCACGACGGCATAGCTGTTACTGGTGATGACCTGAGCGCCGCTTTCGATGTAAGCGGCGTGTACCGCACTGACGGCCTCAGGTGCCTCGCTCAATGCCAGAGCCGACCATTCAGGCTGGCGAAACGGGGCACCGCGACGCTGCAGTTCACGGCCCATGCCGCCATCAAGAATTACAGTTGTGCCTTGCGTCATATGTGATCTGCTTATATGTATATGAAAAAAACTCATTATGAGTCAGTCTTGTATAACGTATTTAATACGGCCCTTTAATCAAACTACAAACACTTTTTCAGGGGATTTCTGTGAACTATCGCGCTCTGCTGGGCATTGGCCTGGTCACTCTGGCTGCCTCCACTCAAGCCCTGGCCGGTGCCACGCTGGATCGCGTGCAGAAAAACAAAGAGCTGGTCAACGTCCTGATGGAAAGTTACCCGCCCTTCTCTTTCCTGAATGACAAGAACGAACTCGACGGTTTCGACGTGGATGTCGCCAAGGCCGTGGCGCAAAAGCTGGGCGTCAAGTTGCGCCTCGAAACGCCCTCCTGGGATGTCATCGCCGCAGGCCACTGGAGCGGCCGTTACGACATCTGCGTGTGCTCGATGACCCCGAGCAAGGCACGCGCTGAAGTCTTCAACTTCCCGGTCGAGTATTACGCATCGCCTGCGGTGATTGTGGTCAATGCCTCGGATGATCGCATTCATTCGGCCAAGGACCTGAGCGGCAAGAAAGTCGGCCTGACCAGCGCCTCGAGCTACGAAAGCTACCTGAACAAGAATCTGGTCATCGATGGTGCGGAAGACAAGCCACTGCAGTACCCGTTCGACGATGTGCAGATTGCCCCGTACGACAACGACAATGTGGCGTTTCAAGACCTGGGGCTGGGCGCTGGCAAGCGGCTGGACGCCATACTGACCAATCTGGTGACGGCAAAACCGCGTCTGGACCAGGACAAGCGCTTCAAGCTGGCGGGCGAAACGCTGTACGAAGAACCCAACTCCGTGGCCATCGAAAAGGACGACCCGGAATGGGACGCCAAGGTTCGCGAAGTGTTCGCCGAACTCAAGAAAGACGGCACGCTGAGCAAGCTGTCGCAAAAGTGGATCGGTGCTGATATCAGCAAATGACTTCTTTCCAGCCCCAGCGCCCACCCGAGCAGGCTGATCAAGGCCTGCTCAAGCGAGTTTTCGGTTTCCGTACGCGGCTGTACCTGACCTGGCTGGTCATGTTTGTGCTGTTCGCCGGCTTCTTTCTGAGTTTCGATCTGAAGCTTGCGATCATCCTCGACAAACTGCCCAACCTGATCGGCCTGCACCTGGCTCCCAACGGCTTTCTTCAGGGCGCTGCACTGACGCTGTTTGTTTCGCTGTGTTCGATTGTGGTTTCAGTGCTGCTGGGTTTTGTCACCGCACTGGCGAGGCTGTCCAGCAGTGCAGTGGCGTTCGGCATCGCCAGCTTTTATGCGTCGTTCTTTCGCGGCACGCCGCTGCTGATCCAGATTCTGCTGATCTATCTCGGCTTGCCGCAACTGGGCATCGTGCCCGGCGCAATCGCGGCGGGGGTTATTGCGCTGTCGCTCAACTACGGGGCTTACCTGAGCGAGATTTTTCGCGCGGGAATCATCGGCGTCGCAGCCGGACAGCGAGAAGCCGCACTGGCCCTGGCGTTGCGCCCTGCGCAGATATTCTGGCGCGTCACCCTGCCCCAGGCCATGCGCACGATCATTCCGCCGACCACCAACCAGTTCATCTCCATGCTCAAGGATTCGTCACTGATTTCAGTGATGGGCGTCTGGGAGGTGATGTTTCTGGCTCAATCGTATGGCCGCTCCAGCTATCGATACATCGAAATGCTGACCACCGCAGCGGTGCTGTACTGGATCATGTCGATCGGCCTGGAGCTGTTGCAGTCCAGGCTGGAACGGCATTACGGCAAGGCGTATCAGGCGCGTAAATAACGGCAGCTTTCGCCTTCACGCTCTGCGCCTAGCCCTGGTAACAAGAAGCATTGGCACGAGAGGTGTTCTCCCGCACGCCTCTCGTTCCTCACGCTCCGCGTGGGAATGCAGTTCCGGACGCTCTGCGTCCAGCCCTGGCAATGCGGTGCAGTGGCACGATAGTATTCTCCCGCGCGCCTCTCGTTCCTCACGCTCCGCGTGGGAATGCAGTTCCGGACGCTCTGCGTCCAGCTCTGGCAATGCGGTGCAGTGGCACGATGGTGTTCTCCCGCGCGCCTCTCGTTCCTCACGCTCCGCGTGGGAATGCAGTTCCGGACGCTCTGCGTCCAGCCCTGGCAATGCGGTGCATCGGCAAGATAATTACGTACGGGCTTTCTCGATCAGTTCGATGTATTCATCAGCGTTGCGCTGATCCTTGATCAGGGCAATAAAGTCGTTGCCGTGCTCGTCCTTGCCATCGAAGTCGTGGCCCGCCTCTCTGAAGAACACCAAAAAGCGTTCAAAATCGTTGATGCGCAGCCCACGGTAGGCCTTGATCAGTTTGTGCAGCGACGGCGAGGTAGCATCATACGGCTCGAAGTCGAGGAACAGTTTGATCTGCTCATCGCCGATCTCATCGCCAATCAACTGCTTCTTATCTTTACGCATTACAGGCTCCAGCAGGTCGCAGACACTTTCACGGGCGGGCAGTTTACCCCTCGGCAAGCACAGCGCTCAACGCGCACGTGCAGAGGTGGTATGCAAATCGGCCCAGATATGCCCGTTGGCGTAACTGAGGAACTGGCAATAAACCTTCTCGTTGCGCAGCAAGTCGACCAGTACGCGGTACTGGGCCAGTGGGTAATAAAGCGTCAGGGTGCTAGTTGGCTCGTCGTAGGTCGGCTTTTTCAGGCTTTTGCTATCGCCACCATCAAAGTGCACAAGCACCTGTGAAATGGACGCGCCCTTGTTCAACGACTTGCCTTTGAGGCGCAGCGACAGCGGGGAAGTGACCGGAATCGGCTGCTGGCTGGATTGCCGCTGGTTACCGGCAACGATGGTGTATTCGGTGACACGCATCAACTGTTGCTGCTCGGGCGCACCCTCACGCAGGCTCAGGTCATCAGGCGGCAGATATTGCTCGTGCATCGGGCTGGCCGATACCGGCGCAGCAACTGTCAGACCAGACAACAGCACCAACGCCACAGCGCCGGGAATCATTAGCTTCATTGAGGGTTTCCATATAATCGCGAATCGACGACCGCCCCTGTTCGCAGAAGCGGTCGTCAGAATGCCTTACATCCCTTTGACCGCATAGATACCGGCAGCGTTACGCCAGTAGCCTTTGTAGTCCATACCGAAACCGAAGATGTAGCGGTCGATGCACGGCAGGCCGACGTAGTCGGCTTTCAGGTCCGGGCGGGCCTTGCGGTCGTGGTCTTTATCGATCAGCACGGCAGTGTGCACAGCGCGGGCACCGGCGTGTTTGCAGAAGTCGATGATGGCGCCCAGGGTGTGACCTTCATCGAGGATGTCGTCGATGATCAGCACGTCACGGTCGATGAACGAGACTTCGGGTTTGGCTTTCCAGAACAGATCGCCGCCAGTGGTTTCGTTGCGATAGCGTGTTGCGTGCAGGTAGGACGCTTCCAGCGGGAAATTCAGATGAGTCAGCAGCTTGCCAGAGAAAATCAGGCCGCCATTCATCACGCAGAACACAACCGGGTTGCGTTCGGCCAGTTCGGCATTGATCTGCGCGCCGACGCGGGCAATGGCAGCATCCACTTCGGCCTCGGTGTACAGGCAGTCGGCTTCGCGCATGATTTGACGGATATGCTCGAGATCAGCGGACATGACGCTCTCCAGGTAAGGCAGTTTGAGAAAAGCGGGCAAAGGTACGCATCCGTTCAAGCCAGAGCAAGTGATTCTGGACTAACGTTGCGTGTGTCTTGCAAAAGCCGCGAACGTCGAAGCTTCGTAACGATACTGCACGTGCTTTAAGACAGTAACAGCTGAATAGATTAACCTAGACCGATTTTTGCCCCGCTGGAGCCTTTCCCCATGCCCATTCGTGAGATCCGTCACCCGCTGATCCGCCACAAGCTCGGCCTTATGCGCCGCGCCGACATCAGCACCAAGAACTTCCGTGAGCTGGCTCAGGAAGTCGGCGCGCTGCTGACCTATGAAGCCACGGCTGACCTGACCCTGGAAAACTACGACATTCAGGGCTGGGCCGGTACGGTTTCAGTCGAGAAAATCGCGGGCAAGAAAATCACTGTCGTGCCGATCCTGCGCGCCGGTATCGGCATGCTCGACGGCGTCCTCAGCCTGATTCCGGGTGCCAAGGTCAGCGCGGTCGGCGTGGCCCGCAACGAAGAAACCCTGCAGGCACACACTTACCTAGAAAAACTGGTCCCGGAAATCGACGAGCGCCTGGCAATGATCATCGACCCGATGCTGGCCACCGGCAGCTCGATGGTCGCCACCATTGACCTGCTGAAGAAGGCTGGCTGCAAGGAAATCCGCGCGATGGTTCTGGTCGCGGCACCTGAAGGCATCGCGGCCGTAGAGAAGGCACACCCGGACGTGATGATCTACACCGCCTCCATCGACGAGCGTCTGAACGAACACGGTTACATCATTCCGGGCCTGGGCGATGCCGGTGACAAGATTTTCGGCACCAAACAGAAGGACGCGTAACCCGATGACGCAGCAGGAGTTCAACGATCCACTGTGGCGCACGATTCTTTCCGGCGCGCAAATGCTGTTCGTGGCCTTTGGCGCACTGGTATTGATGCCGCTGATCACCGGGCTCGATCCAAACGTGGCGCTGTTCACGGCAGGTCTTGGCACATTGCTGTTCCAGATTGTCACCGGGCGTCAGGTGCCAGTGTTTCTGGCCTCGAGCTTTGCGTTTATCACCCCGATCATCCTCGCCAAGGGCCAGTTCGGTCTGGCCGCGACCATGGGTGGCGTGATGGCGGCAGGCTTCGTCTACACCTTTCTCGGTCTGGCGGTGAAGATCAAGGGCACCGGTTTCATCGACCGGCTGCTGCCTCCGGTGGTGATTGGGCCGGTGATTATTTCCATCGGTCTGGCCATGGCCCCGATTGCGGCCAACATGGCGATGGGCAAGACCGGCGACGGCGTAGTGCTGATTCCTTATCAGACCGCCATGCTGATTTCGATGCCCGCGTTGCTCACGACTCTGATCGTGGCGGTGTTCGGCAAAGGGATTTTCCGTCTGGTGCCAATTATCTCAGGTGTGCTGGTGGGCTTTGCGCTGTCGTTCTACTTTGGCGTGGTCGACACGAAAAAGATTGCTGACGCGGCCTGGCTGGCACTGCCGCACTTCACCGCACCGGAATTCAACTGGCAGGCGATTCTGTTCATCGTCCCGGTTGCTCTGGCCCCGGCCATCGAGCACATCGGCGGCGTGATCGCAGTCGGCAGTGTGACCGGGCGCGATTACCTGAAAAAGCCGGGCCTGCATCGCACGCTGTTCGGTGATGGCATCGCCACGACGGCCGCAGGCCTGTTTGGCGGCCCGCCCAACACCACCTACGCCGAAGTGACCGGCGCAGTGATGCTGACCAAGAACTACAACCCGCAGATCATGATCTGGGCGTCGTTCTTCGCCATAACACTGGCATTCATCGGCAAGTTCGGTGCGTTGCTGCAGAGTATTCCGGTGCCGGTAATGGGCGGGATTCTGTGCCTGCTGTTCGGTTCGATTGCAGCGGTGGGGATGAACACGCTGATCCGCCACAAGATCGACCTGGCCGAAGCCCGCAACCTGGTCATCGTCTCGGTGACGCTGGTATTCGGAATCGGCGGCGTACTGATCGGCACCGGCAACGGCCCGAACGACTTTGGCCTGAAGGGCATCGCCCTGTGCGCCATCACCGCGATCATCCTCAACCTGGTCCTGCCGGGGCATGACACCTGGAAGCGCAACAAGCCGGATGATCAGTTGCTGTAATGGCTGGAGCGTGAGGCACGATAGTTTGACTATCGTGCGACGCTCCGTGTCGGCATGCCGTTATGGACGCTTCGCGTCCGATTTTGAAGCTGTGGCGCTGCACAGATCTGTGGCGCAGAGCGTCACCCAAGGCATTCCCACGCTGGAGCGTGAGGAACGATAGTTCTGCGACTATTGCGTGCGGCGCATCACAGCATCAACGGCGCTCGCTCGCAAAGCCTGTTCAGCTCTTTCGCCCAGTTGGGGTCGTCGTTCAGGCACGGCACCAGCACCAGCTCCTCTCCCCCCGCTTCCTTGAACTGCTCGGCACCACGGTCGCCGATCTCTTCCAGGGTCTCGATGCAGTCAGCCACGAATGCCGGGCACATGACCAGCAGCCTTTTCACGCCCTGTGCAGCCAGTTCGTCGAGACGCGCCTCGGTGTAGGGTTCGATCCACTTGGCACGCCCCAGACGTGACTGAAACGACACAGACCATTTGCCGTCAGGAATGCCCATGCGCTTGGCGAACGCCGCCGCCGATTGTATGCACTGGGCGCGGTAGCAGGTGGCAAGCACTTCGGCCGGCGCGGTCATGCAGCAATCGTCCTTGAGGCAGTGTTTGCCGGTCGGGTCGAGTTTGTGCAAATGCCGCTCGGGCAAACCATGGAAACTCAGCAACAAGTGGTCGTAAGGTTGTTCCAGATGCGGCCGCACGCTTTCCACCAGCGCACTCAGGTATTCGGGCTGATCGTAGAACGGCTGCAAAACCGAGAACTGCATCTTCAACGATTTGGCGCGCACCACGCGCTTGGCCTCTTCGATCACCGTCGTCACGGTACTGTCGGCAAACTGTGGATAGAGCGGCGCCAGGGTGACTTTCTTGAAGCCCTGCTCTGAAAGGCGCGTCAGCATCGTTTCGATAGACGGCTCGCCATAGCGCATCGCCAGCTCGACCGGCCCGTGCGACCACTCTTTTTTCATCGCCTGCTGCAGGCGCTTGCTCAGCACCACCAGCGGCGAACCTTCATCCCACCAGATGGACGCATAGGCATGCGCGGACTGCTCTGGCCGCTTGATCAGAATCAGCGAGACCAGCAGCCTGCGGACGGGCCACGGCAGGTCGATCACATAGGGATCCATCAGGAACTGGTTCAGATAGCTGCGCACGTCTGCCACTTGAGTAGAAGCAGGCGAACCCAGATTGACCAGCAACAAAGCGTGATCGGTCATGCAACATCCTATTTCAAAGCGTTCAGTGGCGACCCAGCAAATCCTGCAGGGCAGTGTCGAGTTCGGTGTACTTGAATGTGAAACCGGCTTTCTGCAAACGCTCTGGCCGGGCACGCTGACCACCGAGCAGCAGCACCGAAAGTTCGCCCAGCAATACTTTCAGGGCCAGTGCAGGCATAGGCATGAATGCCGGTCTATGCAGAATACCTGCCAGTGCCTTGGCAAACTGACGATTGCGCACCGGTGATGGCGCACAAACATTATAAGGACCCTTTGCTTCATTCAGATTCAACAGAAAATCAATCGCCGCAATTTGATCGTCAATATGAACCCAGGGCATCCACTGCCTGCCATTGCCAATAGGCCCGCCCATGCCGAATTTGAAGGGCGGTAACAGGCGTTGCAGGAAGCCGGCGCGGTCCGACAGCACCAGTCCGGTACGGATCAGCACCACACGTACACCCAGCGACTCGGCACGTTGCGCGGTTTCTTCCCATGCGTTGCACAACTGACTGGCAAAATCTTCTTTGGCAGGCAGTGAAGTTTCATCGATTTCACGCTCGCCGCTGTCGCCGTACCAGCCGACCGCAGAACCGGAAATCATCAGCGCAGGCTTTTGCGAGCGGGTACCCAGCCAGGTCAGCAGTTGTTCGGTCAGCCCGATGCGGCTTTCCCACAGCAGCAGGCGACGCTTGCGGGTCCAGGGGCGATCCGCAATAGGCGCGCCCGCCAGATTGACGATTGCATCCACCGGCTGCGCACCCAATTCATCAAGGCTGGCAATGCCACGCACCGACGCGCCGCACAGGTTGGCGACATCGGCGGGTTTTCGGCTCCATACCGTCAGTTCATGGCCCTGAGCAGACCAGAAACGGCAGAGCGCTCGTCCTATCAAACCAGTACCACCGGTCAGCAATATGTGCATGGCAGATAACCTCGCGTGGCGTACGTGACAATTGAGTAGTCTTATTTTTACCAGTGGCGATCTCCGTGACGCTTGTCCGGAAAACGAAACTGTCAGTTGAACCATAGGCCACAGCTTAATAGAGCGCAGCCATGAGGCCCTTGCCTTTATGGCTGCCACGTTCGACCCTGAAAGCAGCAATGTGACTCAACAGGCAAACTCCGAAACCACTGCAAGTTATACCAAAGAAGAAGACTGTACAGGTTTTAACTACGGCGTAGTCTGTACAGACAAGGTAACGAGGCCCCTATGACTGTCCCTATCGCAATCATCGGTACCGGTATCGCCGGACTTTCAGCAGCCCAGGCGCTTACATCCGCCGGGCATCAGGTGCACCTTTTCGACAAAAGCCGCGGCAGCGGCGGTCGAATGTCCAGCAAGCGCAGCGACGCAGGTTCGCTGGACATGGGCGCACAATATTTCACCGCTCGTGACCGACGTTTCGCCACCGCCGTGAAGCAATGGCAGGCCCAAGGCCACGTCGCCGAGTGGACACCCTTGCTCTACAACTTTCACGGCGGCAGGCTCAGCCCATCGCCGGACGAGCAAGTGCGCTGGGTCGGCACGCCTGGCATGAGCGCCATTACCCGGGCGATGCGCGGCGATCTGCCGGTTTCGTTCTCGTGCCGCATCACTGAAGTGTTCCGCGGGGAGCAGCACTGGAACCTGCTGGATGCCGAAGGCGAGAACCATGGCCCTTTCAGTCACGTGATCATCGCCACCCCGGCCCCTCAGGCCACTGCCCTGCTGGCGGCCGCACCGAAGCTGGCAAGTGTGGCGGCAGGCGTCAAGATGGATCCGACCTGGGCAGTTGCCCTGGCCTTCGAAACCCCATTGCAAACTCCCATGCAGGGTTGCTTCGTACAGGACAGCCCAATTGACTGGCTGGCCCGCAACCGCAGCAAACCCGGACGCGACGACACGCTTGATAGCTGGGTCCTGCACGCTACCAGCCAGTGGAGCAGGCAGAACCTGGACGCCTCCAGAGAACAGGTGATCGAACACTTGCACGGCGCGTTTGCGGAATTGATCGACTGCGCCATGCCCGCGCCGGCGTTCAGCCTGGCGCACCGCTGGCTGTATGCACGACCTGCCGGCTCTCATGAATGGGGCGCGCTATCGGATGCCGACCTGGGCATTTATGTCTGTGGCGACTGGTGCCTGTCAGGGCGCGTCGAAGGCGCCTGGCTGAGTGGCCAGGAAGCAGCGCGCCGACTGCTGGAACACCTGCAATGAATCAGATCAACCCCCGCAAACTGCTGCTGTCGAAATGGACAGCAGCCACCCCGCTCAACCGGGAAAAACACTTTCTGGTGACAGAGCTGTTCAAGGACGAAGAAGGCACCGTGCTGGAAATCGAGCTGCAGGCCGTGCTGACCCAGCGCAGCGAGCGCCTGCCGTGGCAGGTGCTGCAGCAGGCGGATACGTGGCGGATGGGCTGGAAGTAGCTGGCTTGCCCGGATTCAGATGATTATCGTGCCGATGCTCCGCGCCAGCATGCAGTTCGCGGCGCTCTGCGTCACGGAATGCGTGCGAACGCAGCTTTGGCTCTGGCCATTTCGGAGCAGTCTTCAAAACCCTCTACAAAGAATTTGACTTGTACACCTATCCCCCTATGATGAAGACAAGTTGTACAGCGCTAACTATCTGTACAAGTCTTCTGTAGAGGTGACCGATGCCAATGTCCGCAATCGAAAAACCCAAGCTAGGCATCAGTGCCTGCCTGATGGGTGCCGAGGTTCGCTTCAATGGCGGCCACAAGGAATCTCATCTGTGTACGCAGGCGCTGAGCAAGTATTTCGATTTCGTCCAGGCGTGCCCCGAAGTCGCTATCGGCATGGGTATCCCCCGCGAGCCGATCAGGCTGGTAGGCGACGCAGAAAATCCAAAGGCGCTCGGCACAGTCAATCGTGACCTGGACGTTACCGAGGCATTGGCGGATTACGGCATACAGATGGCCGATGAGCTGGGTGATATCTGTGGTTACATTTTCATGCAGAAATCCCCGTCCTGCGGCCTGGAGCGAGTCAAGGTCTACCGCGAAAACGGTGCCCCGGTAGACGGCGGCGGTCGTGGTATCTACGCGCAGGCCTTTTGCGAGCGCCACCCCAACCTTCCGGTCGAGGAAGACGGGCGTCTGAATGACGCTGTGCTGCGGGAAAATTTCGTGACCCGCGTGTTTGCCTATGCCGCCTGGCAGCAATTGTTGAAAGACGGCGTCACCCGGCGTGCACTGACCGAATTTCACTCGCGCTACAAATACCAGCTGATGGCCAATGACCCGGTGCAATACAAGGCACTGGGCAAAATGCTTGGCAGCATGGGCCGCACCGACCCGAACGAAATCGCGCCGCTGTATTTCAGCGAGCTGATGGCGGCGCTGAAGAAGTGCGCAACGCGTCGCACTCATACCAACGTCCTGCAACACCTGTGCGGCTACTTGAAACAAACCATCAGTGCCGAGGACAAGCAGGAAATTCAGGAAGTGATCAGCCAGTATCACCAGGGCATCGTCCCCCTGATCGTACCGCTGACCCTGCTCAAGCATCATTTTCGCCAACATCCGGATCCGTATGTAGCGCTGCAGGTGTACATGCAGCCCCACCCGGAAAACCTCAGCCTGCGCAATGCGATTTGACTCATGAATGAAACAGACACAGAGGTGCCGGGCGACTGGCTGCCTATCCGCGAGGTCGCACGGCAGACAGGCGTCAACGCCGTTACCTTGCGCGCCTGGGAACGCCGTTACGGACTGATCGTCCCGCACCGCACCGCCAAAGGCCATCGGCTGTATTCGGACGAGCATGTGCAGCGCGTCATGAAGATTCTGACCTGGCTCAACCGTGGCGTCTCCGTGAGCCAGGTCAAAGGCCTGATCGATGACAACCGCCAGGACGCCCTGCCGCCGACCAACGACTGGGACGCCTTGCGTCAGACCCTGCTGGTGGCGATCGGCGAACTGGCTGAACGCCGGGTCGATGACGTGTTCAATCAGGCCATGTCGCTGTACCCGCCGCGCACGTTGTGTGAACAGCTGCTGCTGCCGCTGCTGGCCGAACTGGAGCAGCGCTGGCAAGGCAAGTTCGGCGCACAACTGGAGCGCACGTTTTTCTACTCCTGGCTGCGCAGCAAGTTTGGCGCACGGATCTACCACAACAACCGCCAGCTCAATGGCAGCCCGCTGCTGCTGGTCAATCAGTCCGATCTGCCGCTGGAACCACACCTGTGGCTCGCGGCCTGGCTGGCGAGCAGTGCCGACTGCCCGGTCGAGGTGTTCGACTGGCCCTTGCCGGTCGGTGAGCTGGCGCTGGCCGCGGAATACCTTAAGCCACGTGGCATATTGCTGTACTCCAGCAAAGCCCTGAATGTGGCCCAACTGCCCCGTTTACTGGCCAATATCACCTGCCCTGTGGTGCTGAGCGGACCAACGGTGCAGATCCATAACGCCGAGCTGCTCGTACAGGCTAGCGAGATAGCTGGACTGACCCTTGCCCACGACGCACTCAGCGCGCAGATCGAGCTGGGCAAGCTCGGACTTATCTAAGGACTTCTCATGCAACTGATCTGGCTGCGTAGCGACCTGCGCGTTCACGATAATACTGCCCTGACCGCTGCCATGGAGCGCGGTCCGACGCTGGCGGTTTACCTGCTCAGCCCGGCGCAGTGGCGCAGCCACGACGACGCTGACTGCAAGGTGGATTTCTGGCTGCGCAATCTGGTCGAGCTGGAAAAGGCGCTGGGCGCGCTGAACGTACCGCTGTTGATTCGCGAAGCCGATACCTGGGATCAGGCACCTGAAGTGCTGTCGACACTGTGCACGCAGTTCAAGGTCGAAGGCCTGCACCTCAATCAGGAATACGGCATCAACGAAACACGCCGTGATCAGGCGGTGCAAAAGGCGATGGAAAAAGCCGGTGTGCAGGTCACCAGCTACCTTGATCAGCTGTTGTTCAAGCCGGGTAGCATACTGACCAAGACCGGCAATTATTTTCAGGTGTTCACCCAGTTCAAGAAAGTCTGCTACAACCGGATGCACCAGGCCATGCCGCAGCCGGTGCGCACACCCAAGGCGCAGCAATCACTGTCGATCAAAAGCGATTCGATCCCTGATCAGGTCAAGGGCTTTGCCACGCCCTCGAAAGCATTACGTGACCTGTGGCCAGCAGGCGAGGCCGAAGCCAGACGGCGCATGGCGACCTTCGCCGACGCGCAAATCAGTTATTACAAGACCGAACGCGACTTTCCCGCCAAGCCCGGCACCAGCCAGCTGTCAGCGTATCTGGCGGCAGGGGTGATTTCGCCGCGCCAGTGCCTGCATGCGGCGCTGGGCAGCAACCAAGGGGAATTCGAAACCGGCGACGTTGGCACTGTGACCTGGATCAACGAGCTATTATGGCGAGAGTTTTATAAACACACGCTGGTCGGCTACCCTCGTGTATCACGTCATCGTGCCTTCCGCCCGGAAACCGAGGCGTTGAAGTGGCGCGATGCCCCCGAAGAACTGCTGGCGTGGCAAGAGGCGCGTACCGGACTGCCGATTATTGACGCAGCAATGCGCCAGTTGCTGGAAACCGGATGGATGCACAATCGGCTAAGGATGGTCGTTGCGATGTTCCTGACTAAGAACCTGTTGATCGACTGGCGCGAGGGCGAGCGCTTTTTCATGCGCCACCTGATCGATGGCGACCTGGCGTCGAACAACGGCGGCTGGCAGTGGAGCTCGTCCACAGGCACCGATTCGGCACCCTACTTCCGTATTTTCAATCCGCTGTCGCAGTCGGAACGCTTCGACCCCGAAGGTGTGTTCATCAAGCACTGGCTGCCAGAGCTCGCCGATCTGAATAAAAAGCAGATTCATGACCCCGCGTCCATCGGCGGCCTGTTTGGCGCTGCCGACTACCCGAAACCCATCGTCGACCTGAGCAAAAGCCGCGCCCGCGCCCTGGCAGCGTTCAAAGCGCTCCCGGCTCGACAGCCGGCCGCAGGAGTCGAACATGGCTGATTTCCTGCATCGCTTCGCCGAAGGTTTTGCCGCGCTGAACAAGGACAACCTTGATCAGGTCGCCGAGCTTTATAGCGACGACGTGTCGTTCAGCGACCCGATGCACGATATCCACGGCCTTGCCGCCATGCGCCGCTATTTCGGCGAGCTGTACGCCAACGTCCAGGACCTGCGCTTCGACTTCCATGCCTTCGACGAGGTTCGCCCCGGCGAGGGCTATCTGGTCTGGACCATGAGTTATTCGCATCCGCGTCTAGCCGCCGGCCGGACAATTCAGGTAGAAGGCTGTTCGCACCTGAAGTGGCACGACAAGGTTTATCGACACCGGGATTACTTCGATGCCGGTGCATTGCTCTACGAACATCTGCCCATCATGGGTCGAGTCATCCATTGGCTGAAGAAGAGGTTGGGATGAGCACTCCTGTTGCACGACGCATCTGGTTGACCGGAGCAAGCAGCGGCATTGGTCTGGCGCTGGCCAAAGAACTGCTCAACGCCGGACATCGGCTGGCGTTGACCGCACGAACGCTTGAACCGCTGCAGAACCTGGCGACTGTTTACCCGACCCAGGTGCTGCTGGTGACAGGCGACATCACCGAGCCTGCGCAGGTCAAGGCCATGGCCGACCTGATCGCGCAGCAATGGGGAGCGTTGGACACCGCTATCTTCAACGCGGGTACCTGTGAATACATCGACGTGCGGCAGTTCGAAGCGGCAATGGTCGAGCGCGTGGTGCGCACCAACCTGCTGGCCAGCAGTTATTGCATCGAGCAAGCACTGCCGCTGTTACGCAAGGGGCATCAGCCGCACCTGGTCGGCGTGGCCAGTGCGGTGACCTACCTGGCGCTACCTCGCGCAGAAGCCTATGGCGCGTCGAAGGCCGGCCTGCGTTATCTGTTTGAAGCGCTGCGTCTGGATCTGGCCAGCGAGAACATCGACGTTACAGTGGTCAGCCCCGGATTCGTCGACACGCCCCTGACGCAGAAAAATGATTTCCCCATGCCGATGCGCTGGCCTGTCGAGAAGGCCGCCAAGCATATCGCCAGCAGACTGGGGCGCAACAAACGCCCACTGGATATCGCCTTCCCGGCGCTGTTCATTTTCAGCATGCGCGCGCTGGCAATGCTCCCGGCACGCGCCAGACTTGCCCTCGGCAAACGCATGGCGCGGACCGAGTCGTCGAATAAGGATGCGCAATGAAAATCGCCGTCATTGGTAGCGGGATCGCTGGCCTGACCAGTGCCTACCTGCTCAACCGCGCGCATGAGGTGACAGTGTTTGAGTCCTCCGACTGGATCGGCGGGCACACTCATACGGTGGACGTGCAGGTCGAAGGCCGGGCTTACGCCATTGACACCGGTTTCATTGTCTTCAACGACTGGACCTACCCCAATTTCATTCGCTTGCTGAGTCAGCTGGGTGTTGGCTTCAAGCCCGCCGAAATGAGCTTTTCGGTGCACGACCCGCGCACCGGCGTGGAATACAACGGCAACAACCTCAACAGTCTGTTCGCACAGCGCAGCAACCTGCTGTCACCCAGGTTCTGGGGCATGCTGCGCGATATCCTGCGTTTCAATCGTCAATCGGTCGATGACCTGGAAAACCAGCGTATCGCGGCCGACACCACGTTGGGCGAGTACCTGAAGAGCGGCGGCTACGGGCAGCGCTTCATCGATCACTACATCGTGCCCATGGGCGCGGCCATCTGGTCGATGTCGCTGGCCGACATGCTCGGCTTTCCCCTGCAGTTCTTCGTGCGCTTTTTCAAGAATCACGGCCTACTCTCGGTCACCCATCGGCCGCAATGGTGCGTGATCGAAGGTGGCTCCAGAAGTTATGTCGAACCGTTGACAGCCTCGTTCCGCGAGCGGATTCGTCTGTCATGTCCGGTTACACGTGTCGAGCGCGACAGCGAAGGTGTGACGCTGCACAGCGCCATGGGCAGCGAACGTTTCGACAAGGTGGTGTTTGCCTGCCACAGCGATCAGGCCCTGGCCCTGCTGGCGCAGCCATCGAGTGCCGAGCAGTCGATTCTCGGCGCGCTGCGCTATGCCGAAAACGACGTGGTGCTGCACACCGACACGCGACTGCTGCCCAAGCGCAAACTGGCCTGGGCCAGCTGGAACTACCGGCTGGGCGGCAGCGAACAGCAATCGGCAGCCGTCACTTATGACATGAACATCCTGCAAGGGATCGACAGCGACACAACCTTCTGCGTCAGCCTCAACCAGACCGCAGCCATCGACCCGGCCAAAATCCTCGGCCGCTACCGTTACGCGCACCCGCAATACAGCCTTGATGCAATCGCCGCGCAGGCGCGCTGGGAAGAAATCAATGGCGTCGACCACACCTGGTACTGCGGCGCGTACTGGGCCAACGGCTTTCACGAAGACGGCGTTGTGAGCGGCTTGCGTGTCGCCCAGGCGTTTGGTGAAACGCTTTGAACAGTGCGCTCTACAGTGGCTGGATCAGCCACCGGCGGTTTGCGCCGCGTGCCCATGAGTTCACCTATCGGATAGGCCTGCTCTATCTGGATCTGGATGAACAGGACAGCGTGCTGGGGCTTTCGCCGCTGGCTGGCAGCAAGCGTTTCGCGCCCTTCTCGTTCCGCGAACGTGACTACCTGCCAGCACTGACCGGGCAAGGCATGAGCCTGATAGAGGCGGTCCGCGAGCAGGTTGGCAAAGCGCTGGGCCGCATACCATCAGGTCGCGTCTGCCTGCTGACCCAGGCACGCAGCTGGGGCTTGTCGTTCAATCCGGTAAGCTTTTTCTACTGCCATGAGGCAGACGGCACACTGGCAGGCATTCTCTGTGAAGTCACCAACACACCGTGGGGCGAACGCTACAGCTATGTGCTGCCCGCGACAGGTGAAGGGCATCAGTATTTCGCAGTGGCCAAGGCCTTTCACGTTTCACCGTTTTTGCCGCGCGACCTTGAATACCGCATGAGTTTCAGCCAGCCCGCCGAGCGGATTGGTGTGCACATGGCTGACTGGCAAGGCGAGCTGAAAATGTTCGACGCCACGCTCAACCTGACCCGTCAGAACCTCAGCCGCCAGACGCTGCATCGTTACCTGATCACTTACCCGTGGATGACCGCCAAAACATGTTTGGCGATTTATTGGCAGGCGATGCGTCTGCTGGTCAAGCGCATCCCCATTTTTTCTCATCAGGCCGCCGACGGTGAGTACCGTGCTGCCGCCGCTCAAACCAAGGACTCACGCCATGAAAAGCAGTAGCAGTAGTTTTTCTGCCAATCTGGGCACCAATGGTCTGACGGCCAATATCCTGCGCCGAGGTGTGCTGCGACAACTCGCAGGCCTGCGCAATGGCCAGTTGGTGGTTATCGATTCGGGAGAGCGCCATGTGTTCGGCAAGACCGGCGCGTTGATTCAGGCGGAAATTCATATTCTCGATTCCGCAGCCTGGGGCATGGTTGCCAGCAACGGCTCCATCGGCGCTGGCGAGGCGTTTATTCACGGCTACTGGACCACTCCGGACCTGACAGCGGTAGTCCGGGTGTTTGTCAGCAATCTGGATGTGCTGGATGCAATGGAAGGCGGCGTGGCTCGCCTGACCCGCCCGTTCATTCACGCCCTGCACTGGCTCAATCGCAATACGCGCGAAGGCTCGCAGAAAAACATCGCCGCTCATTATGACCTGGGCAACACGCTGTTCGAGCAATTTCTCGACTCGACGATGATGTATTCCGCCGCACAGTTCCTCAGCGAAGATGACACGCTGGAGCAGGCGCAGTTGAATAAACTGGAACGCATCTGTCAGAAGCTGGCCCTGAAACCTGAAGATCACCTGCTGGAAATCGGCACAGGCTGGGGCAGCATGGCTATCTATGCTGCGCAGCATTACGGCTGCCGGGTGACTACCACGACCCTGTCCAGAGAACAGTTCGCCTACACCGAACAACGCCTGATCAAACTGGGCCTGCAGGAACGCGTCACGCTGCTGCTGACCGACTACCGGGACCTGACCGGCGAATATGACAAGCTGGTGTCCATCGAGATGATCGAAGCGGTCGGCCATCGTTTTCTGCCGACGTACTTCAAGCAATGCGCGAACCTGCTCAAAAGCAACGGCATGATGCTGCTGCAGGCGATCACCATCCGCGAGCAGCGTTATGCTCAGGCCAAACGCAATGTGGACTTCATCCAGCGTTACATCTTCCCCGGTGGTGCCCTGCCCTCGGTGGCGAAAATGCTGGACATTGTCGGCAGCGATACCGACATGAACCTGCTGCACATGGAAGATTTCGGCCTGCACTACGCGCGCACGCTGCGCCTGTGGCACGACAACTTCAAACACGCCCACGGCAAACTGGCAGAACTGGGTTACGACGAACACTTCCTGCGTCTGTGGGAGTTCTACCTGTGCTACTGCGAAGGCGGCTTTCTGGAACGGACCATCGGTACGGCGCAGCTACTTCTGGCCAAGCCTGATGCCCTGCGCGAACCCTTGCTTGGGCGCTTCAATGCTTAAATCAATCGCCAACGCGCTGCTCTTTCAGATCGGCTGGTTCGCCTGCGTATTGGGCGGTAACAGTTACTGGCTGCTGATTGCAGTCGGCGTGCTGGCGGTGCATTTTCTGTGGATCAGCTCATGGGCAGCCGAAGGCCGGCTGATTCTGACCGTGACCTTGATCGGTATCGTGCTGGACAGTGCCTTGATGACACTCGGCGTTTTTGATTTCGGCACGGGCGGCTATCTCTTGCCGCTGTGGCTGGCGCTGTTGTGGGCGGTGCTGGGCACCACGCTCAATCATTGTCTGGCGTGGACCGCAAAGCCGCTACGGCGCGCCGCCGTGCTGGGCGCTATTGGCGGCCCGATGTCGTACTATGCCGGCTCACAACTGGCTCAGGTCCACCTTCCCCTCGGAGTGTGGCCTGGCATGCTGGTGCTGGGGCTGGTCTGGGCGGGTGTATTTCCCCTGCTGCAATGGCTGGCAGCACGCGCAGCCAGACAATCGGGAGAAACGCTCTGAACGCTACACTCATTCCGCTCGCAGACATTCAAAGCGAAACGGAAGTCACCTGCTCGACCTGCGCAGCCTGCTGTTGCCAACTGGAGGTGATGCTCATCACCGACACGGGCGTGCCTGAGCGCTACATTGATACCGACGAGTGGGGTGGCGAGGTCATGTTGCGTCTGGACGACGGCTGGTGTGCGGCACTGGATCGCAACACCATGATGTGCACGATCTACGAGAAACGCCCGCTGATCTGCCGTGAGTTCGAAGCCGGAGCAGAAGACTGCCTGAACGAACGCAAAGGGATTGCGACGGCTTATCTGTAAAAAATGCTGCTGACTTGACGCTCATCATCGTTCCCACGCTCCGCGTGGTAATGCAGTTCGTGACGCTCCGCGTCACCCACCAGTTCTGCGACTTCAGGTGGATTGAGGTTCGACTCAGGTCACCTTTTCGCCCCTCGGCGAGTTACTTTGATGGGGCCAAAGTAACCAAAGCCTTTCGCTCCTGTTTCCGGCCCGACTTCGTCGGGTTCCTTCGCCCTGTCACTGATCCGGGGGCCGCCGCAACGGGCCATCCTTGGCCCGGTGCGGCTTGCTCGGCGTCCTGCCTCGCATCCCCCGGATCAGCGTCAGAACTCAGCCGTCACTAACGTCGCACTCTGCGTTGTCAGTGCCATCGCGATAAAAAAGCATTTTATGCGCAATGGCTTTGGGCAGGGCATTACGTTGTGCTGCAGCGAAGCGTTGGCACGAATGCCAGTCAAATCAGAACGGCATCTTGTAGTGCAGTGCGTAGCTTTCTATACCGTCGTTCGGCTCTTTGATGCCGGCGTTGGAATAGTGAGTCGCGCGGATGCCGACTTCATGCCCGCCCGCGAAGCGCAGACCGAAACCGATGCGGTCTTCGAAGTTGAAGGCAGAACCGAACTTGCGATCTTCAACCTGGGTGTTCGAGAACACCGAGACGCCGATACCGGCCTCTACGTAAGGCTTGACGTTGCCGTTGCCGAACTCGTAGACCAGAACCGGGGAGAACGACAGGCTGTGGTTATCCTTGTAGTCCTTGCCATCCCAGTAGGTGTAAGCGCCGTCCCAGTAACCGGTCAGACGGCCAATGTCACTTTGCAGCCAGGTTTTATCCCAATCAAACTGCACGCCCAGACGATAGGTCATGGTCGACTCACCGGTCTGCCCGACCGAAAACTCAACACCGTCGGCTTGCGCCATTGAAGCTTGCCCTGCCAAAGCGGCCGAAATCACGGCCAGGCAAAAGAGTCTCTTCATGAGAAACGTCCTAAATATATAAAATTGTATGAAAGTGTTGAAATTCATCAGCCGCTTTTATAGAAGCCAGCGAGGTGAGGTTAGTTCACCCGAAAAGCGCCTTTTTTCACGTTTTTTTTACAAACGGAAGCTTCTCACATTGCCAGGATTTTGCGACAAAAAAGGTAGGATTTTTCTGAAATTGTCCGGTATGTCACTAGACCAATACATAGTCTCTCGCGCGGTGCCAGTGGCAAGAAGGCTGGAACGCGACAAAAGACGCTGCAACTGACGCGCTACCGCAGCCCCGGTGTCGATCAGGGTGACCGACTCGGGAAGCATTTCCCGTAGCAAAGGCTTGAGAAACGGGTAGTGAGTACAGCCGAGAATGATGGTGTCACAGCGCGCTGCCAGCAGCGGCTCGACATAATGCTGCAGCAATTGACGGATTTGCGGACTGACCAGATCGCCGGTTTCGATCAGTTCGACCAGCCCTGGGCACGGCTGGGTGACCACACGTACATCGCTGGCAAAACGGTCCAGCAACGCCGCAAAGCGGGCGCTTTGTAGCGTTCCGGTAGTCGCCAGCACGCCGACAACGCCGCAGCGAGTGGCCTCGGCAGCAGGTTTGACAGCAGGCTCCATGCCCACAATCGGCCAGTCCGGGTAGCGTTGACGAATGTGCGCCACGCCCGCAGCCGTCGCCGTATTACATGCGACGACCAGTGCCTTAGCACCCTGCTCGCGGAAGAACCCGGCAATTGTCAGGCACCGCTCGGTGATGAATTCAGGGGTCTTTTCGCCATACGGAATATGCCCGCAGTCCGCCAGATACAGCAGTGACTCGCTGGGCAGCAACTGGCGGATTTCATTGAGCACTGAAAGGCCACCGACCCCGGAATCGAAGATTCCGACAGGCGCATCGCTGGCGTAGCTCATCTGCATGTCAGGCATGTTCGCCCTGCCCGCTTGCTGCACTGCAAACGCTGCACGCCGGGTCGCGCTTGACTTTCAGTTCTCGGAAACGGGTACTCAAGGCATCAATCAATAACAGTCGCCCAACCATTGGCTCGCCAAAACCGGCCAGCAGCTTCAAGGCTTCCAGCGCTTGCAGGCTGCCAACCAGGCCAACCAGCGGGCCGATGACGCCGGCCTCGCTGCAGGTCAGTTCGGCTTCGCTGCCGTGACCGTACAGGCAGTGGTAACAAGGACTGTCGGCACGACGCGGGTCAAACACCGACAACTGCCCTTCAAGCCGAATGGCGGCACCGCTGACCAATGGCTTGCCAGCAGCGAAACAGGCGGCATTGACCGCTTCGCGGGTGGCGAAATTATCCGAGCAGTCCAGCACCAGATCGACAGCCTGTACCGCCGCCTCCAGTGAGTCGGTATCCAGCGCTGAGCGGTGAGCGACAAGAGTGATCTCGGGATTGATCGCCTTGAGCCGGGCGAGAGCCGAGTCTACCTTGGCCTGCCCGATGCTATGAGTGTCGTGGATAATCTGACGTTGCAGGTTGGTCAGGTCGACGTGATCAAAATCCGCCAGATGCAGTTCACCGACCCCTGCCGCGGCCAGATAAAGGGCCACCGGCGAACCAAGCCCGCCGACGCCGACGACAAGCGCACGACTTTGCTTGAGGCGCAGCTGGCCGTCGATATCAACGTGTTGCAGCAGAATCTGGCGACTGTAGCGCAGCAGCTCCTGATCACTCAGCACGGCTTGCATCCGAACGTGATGCGCTCGTGTTCACCCAGATCACGGCGGGTCTGGATGCGCTCGAAACCATGACGAATCAACAGTTCGCGCACCGCCGGGCCTTGATCGTAGCCGTGCTCCAGCAGCAGCCAGCCATCGGCGCTGAGGTGCGCCGGCGCGTCGGCAATGATCGTGCGCAAATCGTCCAGCCCGTCGGAACCGGCAGTCAACGCACTGCTCGGCTCGAAACGCACGTCACCGGCCGACAGATGCGGATCAGCGTCGGCGATGTACGGCGGGTTACTGATGATCAGATCAAACTGACGCCCTTCCAGCGCACTGAACCAGTGGCTGTTGAGCACCTGGGCGTTATCCAGTTGCAAACGTTGCCGGTTGCGTTCGGCCAGCGCGACCGCCTCGGGTACACGGTCCACCGCTGTCACTTTCCATTGTTGGCGCTCGTTGGCCAGCGCCAGCGCAATCGCCCCAGTGCCGGTGCCCAGGTCAAGCACCTTGGCGGGCGCGAACGCAGGCACCAGTTCCAGCGCTGCCTCGACCAGCATTTCGGTCTCTGGACGCGGAATCAGGGTATGCGGCGCTACTTCCAGATCGAGCTTCCAGAAACCTTGCTGACCGAGAATGTAAGCCACCGGCTCGCCCGTGCGTCGACGCTGCAGGTAACCTGCAAAGGCCAGTGCAGCCTCGGTGCTGACGATGCGCTCAGGCCAGGTATGCAGAAAGCTGCGCGGTTTGCCCAGCGCTGCCGCCAGCAGCAGCTCTATGTCGAGCCGCGCGGTCGGTGAATCGGGAAGCTCGGCGCTTCTTAACAAACTTGCGATGATGGTCATTTACTCACCCAGTGCCGCAAGTTGATCAGCCTGATATTCAGCGAGTAGCGGCTCTATCACTGCATCGACCCCGCCCGCCAGAACTTCATCCAGCGAATACAGAGTCAGGTTCACGCGGTGATCCGTCACTCGCCCTTGAGGGAAATTATACGTACGAATGCGCTCGGAACGATCACCCGACCCCACGAGCAGCTTGCGCTCGCTGGCAATGGCATTGGCCGCCGCGCTGGTCTGCTGATCATTCAGTTTGGCAGACAGCCAGGACATCGCCCGGGCTCTGTTCTTGTGCTGCGAACGCTCTTCCTGACACTCGACGACAATACCCGATGGCAAGTGGGTAATGCGGATCGCCGAATCGGTTTTGTTGACGTGCTGACCACCGGCCCCTGAGGAGCGATAGGTGTCGACACGCAGGTCGGCCGGGTTGATCTCGATCGCCTGTTGCTCGTCAGGCTCCGGCAACACCGCAACGGTACAGGCAGACGTGTGGATGCGGCCCTGCGACTCGGTCTCGGGCACGCGCTGCACACGGTGCGCGCCGGACTCGAATTTCAGCTTGCCATAGACACTGTCACCTTCGACGCGTGCAATGACTTCCTTGTAGCCGCCATGCTCGCCTTCGTTTTCGGACAGAATTTCCACCCGCCAGCCACGCCGCTCGGCGTAACGCGAGTACATGCGAAACAGGTCGCCGGAGAAGATCGCGGCTTCATCACCGCCGGTGCCCGCACGGATCTCCAGAAACACGTTGCGGCCGTCGTTCGGGTCCTTGGGCAACAACATGCGCTGCAATTGCGCTTCCAGCTCGACCAGTTGCTGTTTTGTTTCGCGAACTTCCTCGACGGCCATTTCGCGCATGTCCGGGTCGCTGTCCTTGAGCAGCGCCTGCGCGCCCTCCAGATCACCCTGCACCCTGATCAGCTGTTGGTAAAGCGCAACGACCGGCTCCACTTCGGCGTACTCACGGGAATAGGCGCGAAAGCGTGTCTGATCGCTGATCACTTCGGCATCGCCGAGCAGCGCGGTCAGTTCCTCGAAACGGTCGCTGAGGACATCCAGCTTATTGAGCAGTGAAGCTTTCATTGCGGGGTTTTATCCGTCGAGCCCTCACCGAGGGCAAAAAGTTCCTGGGCCATGGCCAGCGCATCGACGCGACCTTCGGCAGACAGCTTCTTGAGCTGCACGCTGGGTGCGTGCAGCAATTTGTTGGTCAGGCCGCGTGCCAGCTGGATCAATACGTCCTCGGCATTACTGCCGTTGGCCAGCATACGTTGCGCCTTGCTCAGTTCTTCGTCACGCAGCCGTTCGCTTTGCTGACGATAGGCGCGCAACACATCCACCGCCGCCAGTTCGCGCAGCCGCGACATGAAGTCTTCGGCACCCACGCTGACCAGTTGCTCGGCAGCCAGTGCGGCCCCCTGGCGACTCTTGAGATTTTCTGCCACCACTTCGTGCAGATCATCAACGCTGTAGAGGTAAACGTCGTCCAGTTCGCCGACTTCAGGCTCGATATCCCGTGGCACGGCAATATCGACCATGAAAATGGGTTTGTGTTTGCGCAGTTTCAGCGCACTTTCCACGGCACCCTTGCCCAGGATCGGCAACTGGCTGGCGGTGGAGCTGATCACGATATCGCTGTTGACCAGCTCGGCCGGGATATCCGACAGCAACACCGCATGGGCACCGAACTCGGCAGCCAGCATGCTGGCGCGCTCCAGCGTACGGTTGGCAACCACGATACGCTTGACGCCCAGGTCATGCAGATGCCGGGCGACCAGAGTAATGGTCTCGCCCGCACCGATCAACAAGGCCTGACTGCGTTGCAGGTCGCTGAAAATCTGTTTGGCCAGACTGACCGCGGCGAAGGCCACGGACACCGGGTTTTCACCAATTGCAGTGTCTGTACGCACCTGTTTGGCGGCGCTGAACGTGGCCTGAAACAGGCGACCCAGTAACGGCCCGACCGTTCCGGCCTCGCGCGCAACGGCATACGCAGACTTCATCTGGCCGAGAATCTGCGGCTCGCCGAGCACCAGGGAGTCGAGCCCCGAGGCGACACGCATCATGTGCCGCACGGCAGCATCGTCCTCATGGACGTAAGCGCTGGCACGCAGTTCTTCCAGGCTGAGGTGATGGTAATTGGCGAGCCAGGCAAGAATGCTGTCCGCACCGAGATGCTCGTGCTCGATGTACAACTCGCTGCGATTACAGGTTGAAAGAATCGCAGCCTCGCGACTTTCGGTCAGGTGGCAAAGCTGCTGCAACGCCTCCACCAACTGTTCCGGGGTAAATGCCACGCGCTCGCGAACGTCGACCGAGGCGGTCTTATGATTGATACCGAGTGCAAGGAAGGCCATTCAGGGTCGCAGGTGGTGACGTGAAGCCGGTAATTGTCCTACTTCAATAAGCTCAGAACAACCACCACATATTATTGTCCCACTACAATCGATCGTCGCAGCCTGCGTTTTCAGGCTGGCGACACTGCAAACACAAGCATTGCATCAGTTTTTCCGACGGCTGTGGGTTTTGCCAACAGCCTTGTGTCATGATGCTCCCACCGCAGGTAAGCCGCCCTTCTTATATATGAATAGATCCTCCGCGTTGTTCCTTGCTCTTGCCTTTCTAGGCGGCTGCCAGTCAATGGCCCCCGTCTCGTCACAGCCCGTGCCCGCTCAGAAAGACGCCCCTCCCGCGCCTGAAGCCAAGCCGAAGGTCTATGGTTCGTTCACTCAGGACACCCTGGTCAGCCTGTTGAGCGCGGAGCTGGCCGGCCAGCGCAACCGCTTCGACATCGCCCTGGATAACTACGTGACCCAGGCGATCAAGACTCAGGACCCGGGGGTCTCCGAACGCGCCTATCAGATCGCCGAATACATGGGCGCTGATCAGTCTGCGCTGGAAACCGCGCTGATCTGGGCAAGAAACGCACCGACCGACCTTGAAGCGCAACGTGCCGCAGCCATTCAACTGGCGCGCGCCGGACGTTACGACGACTCTCTGGTGTACATGGAGAGAGTCCTGCAGGGTCAGGGCGACACGCACTTCGACTTTCTGGCACTGTCCGCAGCCGAAACCGATCCAGACACCCGCAACGGCCTGCTCAAAAGTTTTGATCGGTTGCTGGGCAAATACCCGAACAACAGCCAGCTGATTTTCGGCAAGGCGCTGTTGCTTCAGCAGAATGGTGACGCCGAACAGTCGTTGAAGCTGCTGGAAGACAACCCGCCCAAAGAAGGCGAAATCGCGCCCATCCTGCTGCATGCCCGTCTGCTGCAAAGCATGAACCGGGGCAAGGAAGCGGTGCCCCTGCTTGAGAAAAGCATCAAGAAATACCCGGACGACAAACGCCTGCGCCTGACGTATGCGCGCATGCTCGTTGAGCAAAACCGTATGGAAGACGCCAAAGTGCAGTTTTCCGCTCTTTTGCAGCAATATCCGGACGATGACGAACTGCGCTTCTCGCTGGCTCTGGTGTGCCTTGAAGCCAAGGCCTGGGACGAAGCGGCTGGCTACCTGGAAGAACTGATCGCCCGTGGTGCACACGTCGATTCAGCGCATTTGAATCTGGGCCGCATCCACGAAGAGCGCGAGGACCCGCAAAGCGCGCTCAACGAATACGCTCAGGTCGGAACGGGCCCGGACTTCCTGGCGGCTCAATTGCGCCAGGCCGATATTCTGGTCAGCAATGGCAACGGCGCAGAAGCTGCCAAACGCCTGGCTGAAGCACGTGCCGAAGAGCCCGATTACGCCATTCAGCTGTACCTGATCGAAGCCGAAACCCTGACCAGCAATGATCAACTGGATCGCGGCTGGCAGGTGCTGAACACGGCGCTCAAGCAGTACCCGGACGACGCCAACCTGCTCTATACCCGCGCCATGCTGGCTGAAAAGCGCAATGATCTGGCGCAGATGGAAAAAGACTTGCGTAGCATCATCAAGCGCGAGCCGGAAAACGCCATGGCGCTGAATGCGCTGGGCTACACCCTTTCCGATCGCACCACGCGTTACGCCGAGGCCCGCGAACTCATCGAGAAAGCCCATCAGATCAGCCCCGACGATCCGGCGGTTCTCGACAGCCTTGGCTGGGTGAATTACCGCATGGGCAATCTGGACGACGCCGAACGCTACCTGCGTCAGGCGCTCGAACGCTTCCCCGACCACGAAGTAGCCGCACATCTGGGAGAAGTACTCTGGGCCAAAGGCGAACAGCGCGAAGCCCGGAAAGTATGGGCCAAGGCCCTGGAACAACAACCCGACAGCACCGTCCTGCGCAGCACACTGCGACGCTTGACCGGTTCAGAGACCCTTTGACGTTATGTTTTTGCGCCACGTAATCGTATTCAGCCTCATCGCCCTGCTCACCGGCTGTGCCGGTCTCACTTCCCGCGAAGCCGTTCAGGGCAAGGGCGACCCCGCGCAATGGCGCGAACACAAACAGCAACTGAGCAGCCTTGATGGCTGGCAGATCAACGGCAAGGTCGGTATTCGTGCGCCGAAGGACTCCGGCAGCGGCACCCTGTTCTGGCTGCAGCGCCAGGATTACTACGATATCCGCTTGTCCGGTCCGCTCGGCCGCGGCGCAGCACGACTGACCGGCAGGCCCGGCGCTGTCGCGCTTGAAGTCGCCAATCAGGGCCACTACGAAGCCATGACGCCGGAAACACTGCTTCAGGACCAACTGGGCTGGAAACTGCCGGTTTCCCACCTCGTATGGTGGGTGCGCGGCTTGCCGGCACCGGACAGCAAAAGTAGCGTGACACTCGACGGTGACAGCCGTCTGGCCAGCCTTGAACAGGACGGCTGGCAGGTGGAATACCTCAGTTATGTCGAACAGAATGGCTACTGGCTGCCCGAACGCGTCAAGCTGCACGGTCAGGACCTCGATGTCACGCTGGTCATCAAGGACTGGCAGCCTCGCAAACTGGGGCAATGACCATGACTGCATTACAGGATATGGCCAAGGCCCAGCTGGTTTTGCCTGCTCCGGCAAAGCTGAACCTGATGCTGCACATTCTGGGACGCCGCCCGGACGGCTACCATGAGCTGCAAACCCTGTTTCAGTTTCTCGATTATGGTGACGAACTGGGCTTTACCGTTCGCGAGGACGGCGAGATTCGCCTGCAGACCGATGTACCCGGCGTCCCGCATGACAGCAATCTGATCGTCAAAGCCGCCCGCGCGCTGCAAAAACAGTCCGGTTGCACGCTGGGCATGGATATCTGGCTGGAAAAACGCCTGCCCATGGGCGGCGGCATTGGCGGCGGCAGCTCGGATGCTGCCACCACACTGCTGGCGCTGAATCATTTGTGGCAGCTTGGCTGGGATGAAGATCGTCTGGCGCAACTGGGCCTGACTCTGGGCGCTGATGTACCGGTTTTTGTCCGTGGACACGCCGCATTTGCTGAGGGTGTCGGGGAAATTCTCACCCCGGTTGACCCCGAAGAACCCTGGTATTTGGTGCTCGTTCCGCAAGTCGCTGTAAGTACAGCAGAAATTTTTTCAGATCCGTTGTTGACACGCGACACGCCGCCCATTAAAGTGCGCCCCGTTCCCAAGGGAAACAGTCGAAATGACTGTAAGGCGGTTGTAGAGAGGCGTTACCCAGAAGTACGTAACGCTTTGAATTTGTTAGGTAAATTTACCGAAGCAAAATTAACCGGAACTGGAAGTTGTGTGTTTGGGGCCTTCCCAAACAAAGCTGAAGCTGATAAAGTCTCGGCCCTTCTTACAGAGACCCTTACGGGGTTCGTAGCGAAAGGAAGTAACATTTCGATGTTGCATCGCAAGCTGCAAATTCTGTAACAGGAATTGAGTGCCAGGCACTCGATTGATTCAATACAGGGGCGTCGCCAAGCGGTAAGGCAGCAGGTTTTGATCCTGCCATGCGTTGGTTCGAATCCAGCCGCCCCTGCCATTTTCTATACTCATCCAGGTTACCCTCAGCCTCTAGGTACTGCGCGTGTCCAAGATGATGGTCTTTACGGGGAATGCCAACCCCGATCTCGCTCGGCGTGTAGTACGTCAGCTGCATATCCCACTCGGTGATGTTTCTGTCGGAAAATTTTCCGACGGCGAAATCAGCACTGAGATTAATGAAAACGTCCGCGGTAAAGACGTCTTCATCATTCAGCCGACTTGCGCACCAACGAACGATAACCTGATGGAACTGGTTGTGATGGCTGATGCCTTCCGCCGCTCCTCAGCGTCCCGAATCACTGCTGTGATTCCCTACTTTGGTTATGCCCGCCAGGATCGCCGTCCGCGCTCCGCACGTGTTGCCATCAGCGCGAAAGTTGTTGCTGACATGCTCACCGTGGTGGGAATCGACCGTGTTCTTACGGTTGATCTTCATGCTGACCAGATCCAGGGTTTCTTCGATATTCCGGTAGATAACATCTACGGCTCCCCCGTTCTGGTGGATGACATCGAAGACCAGCGCTTTGAAAACCTGATGATCGTTTCCCCGGATATCGGCGGCGTCGTGCGTGCACGTGCTGTCGCTAAATCCCTGGGCGTCGATCTCGGTATCATCGACAAACGCCGTGAGAAAGCCAATCACTCTGAAGTGATGCATATCATCGGTGATGTCGAAGGGCGTACCTGTATTCTGGTCGATGACATGGTCGACACCGCCGGCACCTTGTGCCACGCGGCCAAGGCCTTGAAAGAGCATGGCGCAGCCAAGGTCTTTGCCTACTGCACACACCCTGTGCTGTCGGGCCGGGCGATCGAAAACATTGAAAATTCCGTGCTGGACGAACTGGTGGTCACTAACACCATCCCGTTGTCCGCAGCAGCACAAGCCTGCAGCCGTATCCGTCAACTGGATATTGCGCCGGTAGTCGCCGAAGCGGTTCGCCGCATCAGCAATGAAGAATCGATCAGCGCGATGTTCCGTTAACTGACATCACGCAGACGAAAAGCGCCCCGCCCTGACATCCGGTCAGGGCGGGGCTTTTTTGCCCATACCGCCCAAGCGCTGGTCGCAAACGCAACGGCGGATGTGGTTAATTTGGAGATACAACATGAACGAATTTACCCTGAATGCAGAACAGCGTTCCGACCTGGGGAAAGGTGCGAGCCGCCGCCTGCGTCGTCTCGCCAGCCTGGTTCCAGCTGTCGTCTACGGTGGCGACAAAGCCCCTGAGTCCATCAGCATGCTGGCCAAGGAAGTTGCCAAACTGCTCGAAAACGATGCGGCCTACAGCCACATCATCGAGCTGAACGTTGGTGGCCAGAAGCAGAACGTCATCATCAAGGCGCTGCAACGTCATCCGGCCAAAGGCCACGTGATGCACGCTGACTTCGTGCGCGTTATTGCCGGCCAGAAACTGACCGCAATCGTGCCGATCCACTTCCTGAATGAAGAAGCTCCAGTCAAGAAAGGCGGCGAGATCTCGCACACTACTACTGAACTGGAAGTGACCTGCCTGCCTAAAGACCTGCCTGAGTTCATCGAGGTTGATCTGGGCGCGCTGGAAGTGGGCGACAACGTTCACCTGTCCGAGCTGAAAGCACCTAAAGGCGTCGAGTTCGTTGCCTTGGCACACGGTACTGACCTGGCAATCGCCAACGTCCACGCACCGCGCATCGTCAAAGACGAAGCAGAAGAAGGTGAAGAAGGCGCAGCCGAGTAATTCATTACTTGGTAACGTCGGAGTTGCTCAGGAAACATCGCGAGCGATAGCAGGCAAAGCGGGCGAGATCGCTGAGTTTACATCATGGTAAATGAGCAGTTTTCGCCCACATTGCCGCTGTCGTCAGCGGTCTAACCCTCAACTCCAAAGGAAGAGCCCCTGTCGTGACCGCCATACAACTGATCGTGGGCCTGGGAAATCCAGGCGCTGAATACGAACAGACCCGGCATAACGCAGGGGCTTTTTTTGTTGAGCGTATTGCTGCGGCGCAGCGAGTCAATCTCGTTCCCGAGCGCAAATTCTTTGGCCTGACCGGGCGTTTTACGCATCAAGGTCAGGATGTTCGTCTGCTGATCCCCACCACCTACATGAACCGTAGCGGCCAGGCCGTCGCGGCACTCGCCGGTTTCTACCGCATTCCGGTTGAGTCGATTCTGGTGGCGCATGACGAGCTGGACCTGCCTCCGGGCGTTGCCAAACTCAAAGTGGGTGGCGGCCATGGCGGTCATAACGGCCTGCGCGACATCATCGCGCAGCTCGGCAACCAGAACACATTTCATCGCTTGCGGCTTGGCATCGGCCACCCGGGCGATGCCAGCAAGGTATCCGGCTTTGTCCTGGGTCGAGCGCCACGCGCCGAACAGGAAAAACTGGACGCCAGTATCGACTTTGCCCTCGGCGTGCTGCCGGATATCTTCGCCGGTGAATGGAACCGGGCGATGAAAAACCTGCACAGCCAGAAGGCCTGACATCACTCGAGGGGAAACACCATGGGATTCAATTGCGGCATCGTCGGCCTGCCTAACGTCGGCAAGTCCACCCTGTTCAACGCCCTGACCAAATCTGGTATTGCGGCCGAGAACTTCCCCTTCTGCACCATTGAACCGAACAGCGGCATCGTGCCGATGCCTGACCCGCGCCTGGCGGCCCTGGCAGCCATCGTCAACCCGAAACGCATCCTGCCGACCACCATGGAGTTCGTCGACATCGCAGGCCTGGTGGCAGGCGCTTCGAAAGGCGAAGGCCTGGGCAACAAGTTCCTCGCCAACATCCGCGAGACCGACGCCATCGCTCACGTGGTGCGCTGCTTTGAAGACGAGAACGTAATTCACGTCTCCAACAGCGTCGACCCCAAGCGCGACATCGAGATCATCGATCTGGAACTGATCTTCGCTGACCTCGACAGCTGCGAGAAGCAACTGCAAAAGGTCACGCGCAATGCCAAGGGCGGTGACAAGGACGCAGTGGTCCAGAAAGGCCTGCTTGAACAACTGATCGCCCACTTCAGCGAAGGCAAGCCAGCACGCAGCCTGATGAAGAGCATGAGCAACGACGAGAAGGCCACCATCCGTGGCTTCCACCTGCTGACCACCAAGCCGGTCATGTACATTGCCAACGTTGCCGAAGACGGTTTCGAGAACAACCCGCTGCTGGACGTGGTCCGCGCCATCGCCGAAGAAGAAGGCGCAATGCTGGTGCCGGTCTGCAACAAGATCGAAGCCGAAATCGCCGAGCTGGATGACGGCGAAGAAAAAGACATGTTCCTCGAAGCTCTAGGCCTCGAAGAACCCGGCCTGAACCGCGTCATTCGCGCTGGCTACGAAATGCTTCACCTGCAGACCTACTTCACTGCAGGCGTCGAAGAAGTCCGCGCATGGACCGTCCGCGTCGGTGCCACCGCACCACAGGCAGCAGGTGTCATCCACACCGACTTCGAAAAAGGCTTCATCCGTGCCGAAGTGGTGGCCTACGACGACTTCATCCAGTTCAAGGGCGAGTCCGGTGCCAAGGAAGCGGGTAAATGGCGTCTGGAAGGCAAAGAATATATCGTCAAAGACGGTGACGTGATGCATTTCAGGTTTAACGTCTGATTTAAGTACCTGGCTTCAGGCGCTTCTTAAGACATTGGGTAGTTGCTGAAACCTCGATAAAACCGCACCTTTGTGCGGTTTTATTGTTTCTGCGCACCTCGTTTGCACCGCTTTCAATTCAAAGCATCATCTGGACGCCTGGATCTGCCGCACTGGAATCAGTCCCGTCTCCTGATAAGTAAGTATCAGCTCGTCGAATAAACCGATATCACAGCGGGTGCGGGCCATCAGTTGCGCACCGGCAACGGCGGTGTAGATGGAACGGGCGCGTCGCTCACAGCTGGCTGAATCGCCCAGTCCTGCGTCAATCAGGACATCGGTCAGCCAGGCCACGTTTGTATCTGCAAACGCCTTTACTTCAACCTTGACCTCTTCGGGCAGGTCTTCGTACTCAGCAGCCATGAAGCTGGCCATGCAAAGTCGGTTGGCATGCTCCAGCGATGTTCGAAATATTGAAGGATAGTGCTGCAGGCTACGGCTGGGATCTGGATCACGTAATGCGTCCAGCACAGCTGCGGTGTCCTGCCAATAGCGTCTCGCCACCGCAGCGCCGAGGTCTGCCTTGCTCGGGAAGTGGTAATAGATGCTGGCGTTCTTGATCCCTACCGCCTCGCCGATATTGCGGAAATTGATTCCGCTGTAGCCATGCACCTGAGCAGCCGCTTTCGCAGCCGCCAATATGGCCTCCCGCGCATTTTCACTCACGCTCGACTCCTCAACTTGTCTGATAGTTGCGAATTCTACTCACTGCGCGGACACCTGCCAACTGACAGGTAGGGGATTGACAAGAAAGAGACAAAGGACCAGTCTTTACCTACCAACTGGCAGGCAGGTATCTGATAATGACATTCGCAGACTCGCAACTCGATAACACCTCAGTCCCCCTCATGACCATTCATGACTGGTTTGATGGCCCCTACCCCGCTCGCGTAAGAATCGCGCTGGCAGAGAAAGGACTGCTTTCAAGGGTTGAATTCAAATCGGTCAATCTGTGGAAAGGCGAACACAAACAACCAGCGTTTCTGGCCATCAACTATTCCGGAACACTTCCAGTGCTGGAGCTGAATGACGGAACACTCATTGCAGAGTGCACGGCGATCACTCAATACCTGGACCTGGTGACCGGGAGCCCTGTGCTTACAGGTGAAACGGCTGTCGAGAAGGGCCTTATTCACATGATGACCAAGCGTGCCGAGATCGAGTTTCTCGATGCCGTAAGTACGTACTTTCATCACGCTACGCCGGGGCTTGGGCCACACGTCGAGCTTTATCAAAATCAGGAATGGGGTAGCCGCATGCGCGAAAAAGCCGTTCGTGGCATGCGCTATTTTGACAGCATCCTCAAAGATCGACCTTTTGTCGTCGGCGACGCATTCTCCATGGCTGATATCGCAGTGCTGGGCGGCATGATTTTCGCCTCGCTGGTCAAACTTCCAGTGCCAGACGAGTGCGAAGCATTACGTGAATGGCATACCAGGATGCAAGAAAGACCCAGCGTTCAGGAATGGCGAGCGATGGTTGAGCGTGGCGCACCGCAAAGCTGAGTCGGATGAAGTTGTGGTTACCGCCACACAAAAAAACGCCCCGCAAGCGAGCTTGCGGGGCGTTTTGCCAAACGTGTAGCGGTGCCTGAGAAGCTTACTTCTTCAAACGCCCGTAGCGGTCTTCAAAGCGCACGATATCGTCTTCACCCAGGTACGAGCCCGACTGCACCTCGATAAGCTCCAACGGCACCTTGCCGGGGTTGGCCAGCGAGTGTTTGACGCCCAGCGGGATGTAGGTGGACTGATTCTCGGAGAGGATCAGTTCCTGATCGTCGCAAATCACCTTGGCAGTACCCGATACCACGATCCAGTGCTCGGCGCGGTGGTAATGCATCTGCAGCGACAGGCACTCGCCCGGCAGCACGCTGATGCGCTTGACCTGATAGCGCTCGCCCAGATCGATCGTGTCGTAATGACCCCACGGACGGTTGACCAACGGATGAGTGACAAACTCGGGGCGCTCTTCGGCTTGCAGACGTTTGACCACGTCCTTGACCTGCTGGCTGTTGTGCTTGTTGGCGACCAGGATTGCATCCTTGGTTTCGATGACGATCAGGTCCTCGACGCCGACGGTGGCTACCAGTCGATGGTGCGACTGTACCAGGCAATTGCGGGTATCGATCGCCATCACATCGCCTTCCAGGCGATTGCTGTTGGCATCATGCGGACCCACATCCCAGATAGCAGCCCAGCTACCCAAATCGTTCCAGCCAGCGTCCAGCGGTACGACCAGACCAACATCGGTGTGTTCCATGACCGCATAGTCCACGGACTCATCGGCGCACAGGGCAAACTTCTCTGCAGAGACGTGCAGAAAGTAGTTGTCGGCTTCGGAGTCTGCCAGCGCTACGCGACACGCAGAAAGTATGTCGGAGCGATGCTTTTTAAGCTCAGCCAGGAAAACTGAGGCACGGAACATGAACATGCCGCTGTTCCACAGGTAAGCGCCCGAGGAAAAATATTCGGCGGCCATCTCTGAGGAAGGCTTTTCCATAAAGGCTTCGATAGCGAAGCCACCCTGGGCAATGGATTCTCCGCACTGGATATAGCCAAAACCGGTTTCCGCGTGAGTGGGGGTGATCCCGAAAGTCACCAGACGGCCAGCCTCGGCGTGTACCTGAGCAACCTGAACCGCTTGTCGGAAAGCGTCTTCATCATGGATATGGTGATCAGCAGCAAGGACTAGAAGGATCGGGTCGGAGCCATCAGCAGTTGCTTCCAGCGCAGCGAGAGCAATCGCTGGAGCAGTGTTACGGGCAAGCGGTTCAAGAATAACGCGACGGCTGCCCATCTTCGCGACACGCAGTTGTTCGGCAACGATAAAACGATGGTTTTCATTGCTTACAACAACCGCAGGCGTATGCTCCAGGCCTTTGAGCCGGGCCAGCGTGCGCTGGAACATCGTTCCCTGATCCTGGCCATCTAGGGCAAGAAACTGCTTCGGGAAACTCTGCCGCGACAAAGGCCACAATCGCGAACCACTACCGCCAGCCAGAACTACAGGGGTGAACATAGACGCTCCAATCTTAGGCCACGAAGGCGTGACAAAGGCCGCATTATCCGGGTGCTCCGGCCGCTATGCAACAGGATGGCCATTACAATGTATCTACCATTCAGCAACTGTGTCGTTGCAATCGCTCACCATCCCGTGCGAGCCGAGCTGCCCCATGTTAGTCTTCGCGCCCGATTCCGTACCTGCCTCAGTATATCCCCTACAGGCATGCGTAAAGACGCTATCCGAGACACCATTGAGAAGTGATGCAATTGATTGACATTGAGAATGACAGAACATGGATATAGGCTTCAGCTGCACGGTCTGGGCCTACGGCGAGCGAGCCGGGCATCTGGACGGTATCGGTATTTATTCCAGAGCGCTCTGGCAAGGTCTTGACAGGTTGAGTCAGGCTAACGAAATCCACATCAAGCCTTACGCATTCGGCAGTCACCTGCCAGCGCTGGGCTGTGGTAAACCTGCACAGCTGGCCAGCGATTACCGCGTGCATGCTGTTCTCAGTGGCGTATTCAAACTGCCTCTGATCAACTCGGCAAGCATTGCCAAAAACGTACATCTGTTCCATGCCACCGACCACCACATCCCTCGGATCAAAGGCGTACCTGTCGTCGCCACGATTATGGATGTGATTCCGGTGCTGTACCCGGAATGGATCAAGCAAGACCTCAAGCGCCTGAAAAGCTGGCTGTTCACTACTAGCATTGAACGTGCCGATCACATCATAACCATCTCTGAGTACAGCAAGCAGGATATGGTTCGTCACTTGGGCATCGCACCAGAGCGCATTAGCGTCACGCCACTGGGCGTGGACCCTGTGTATTTCGAGCGCATCGACACTGCCGAGCGTGACAGAGTGCTGGCTACACACGGCCTCAAACCCGGCTTCTTTCTCGTGGTGGGCACCCTGCAACCCCGCAAGAACCTGCAACGCGTGCTTGAAGCCTTCCAGCAACTGCCCGCGCAGGTGCGCAAGGAGCATCCGCTGGTGATTGTCGGTCGTGACGGCTGGAGCAACGAGGATCTGCTGCCGCAGCTTGAGGCCTTGCAGCAAAGGGGCGAAGGCCGCTGGCTGAGTTATCTGCCGCAGAAAGAAGTGTTGTCACTGCTGCAAAGTGCCGGGGCGCTGGTGTTTGCTTCGCTGTATGAAGGGTTTGGTCTGCCGGCTATCGAAGCGTTCGCTGCCCAGTGTCCACTGATCGCATCCAATAACTCTTCGCTGCCGGAAGTGACAGGCGATGCCGCTTGGGCTGTTGATCCGCACAACGCCGACAGCATCAGTGCCGCGATGCGCGACGTACTGGAACAGCCTGAAGAACGTGAGCGCAAGGTGCAGCTAGGGCTGGAGCGTGCGCGCCAGTTCAGTTGGGATGCATGTGCGCAAAAAACGTTGGATATTTATCGTATGGTCTTGGCTAATCGACGTTAGTCCCAGGGCGAGGGCCGAGTGGGGATGAAAGTTTCTTTTCAACGGAAACCCAGCAATTGGCTCGGCTGCTGAATTGTCTCTAGGTCATCGATGGCATTGACGATGACTTAATCAGGACCAGCTTGCCTATAATCACGATGAACGCGGACTGCTTTCAACGACCGTAAGTCAATTTATTGAACGGTCGACGGGCGCCGCCCTGAATGTTCTGGCAATCCAGCTAACGATCCAACCTTTCAATGACTCCACGTTGCGGGACCACGATCCTGGAGCGAGGCATCTCACAAACTGGCGTCTCTCCAGCTCATCAAAAATGCCATCGACTCGGGGTTACTCAAGCTTTCTACCTATCTGATAATTCATTTGTCGGGTAGCGAGGGCAATTATCGCCGCTATGCTGGTAATGCATCCTTGTTCTATTGCGGGCGGTGTGGAAACAGTAGAACCCCCCGATACAGGCATTCGCAAAACAGTACAGTGGTATCAGGCCAATCAGGAACAAGGTGAGTGGAGTCATGGCTGAATGTTATCTTGACCAGATCGTGCAACAGTGTAAGGCCGCTGACACATGAAAATTTTGCTGTTGGGAAAAAACGGGCAGGTTGGCTGGGAACTGCAGCGTGCTCTGGCCCCATTGGGTGATGTGATCGCGCTGGATCGTCAAGGCACTGATGGCTTGTGCGGAGACCTTACCAATCTGCAAGGCCTGGCTGCCACCGTTCGAATACTGACCCCGCATATTATCGTCAACGCAGCGGCATATACCGCTGTGGACAAGGCTGAGAGCGAACAGGATCTGGCCGTGCTGATCAACGGCGAGGCGCCTGGCGTGCTGGCTCGGGAAGCTGCGGCGCTGGGTGCCTGGCTGATTCACTATTCTACCGACTACGTGTTTGATGGCAGCGGCGATAGCCAATGGCAGGAAAACGCACCTACCGGCCCACTGTCGGTCTATGGCCGCAGCAAGCTGATGGGAGAGCAGGCCATTCAGGCCAGTGGTGCCAAGGCGCTGGTTCTGCGCACCAGTTGGGTGTACGCGGCGAAAGGCAACAATTTTGCCAAGACCATGCTGCGCCTGGCGAGCGAGCGCGACTCGCTGAACGTGGTGGCGGATCAATACGGTGCGCCGACCGGCGCCGAGCTTATAGCCGACGTGACAGCGCACATGCTGCACCGGGTATTGGGTGATCAGAACTCGGCGGAGCTGGGCGGCGTTTATCATCTGGCTGCAGCCGGTGAAACGTCATGGCATGGCTTTGCCCGGTTCGTTCTGGAACATGCCGAGCGCAACGGGGTGCAGCTTAAGGTCTCGCCCGACAAGATCGGCGCGATTCCTACAGAAGCGTATCCACTGCCCGCGCCGCGTCCGCACAATTCGCGGCTGGCTTTAGGTAAACTCGAAACCACTTTTCAACTGAAGATGCCGCCCTGGCAACAAGGCGCACAACGCATGCTGGATGAAATTCAGCGCTAAGGACTCTCATGGCTCGTAAAGGAATCATTCTGGCTGGTGGCTCGGGTACCCGTTTGCACCCGGCCACGCTCTCTGTCTCCAAGCAGTTGTTGCCGGTGTACGACAAGCCGATGATCTACTACCCGCTCTGCACGCTGTTGCTGGCCGGGATCCGCGATATTCTGATCATCTCGACACCACAGGACACGCCGCGCTTTACCCAGTTGCTGGGCGATGGCAGCCAGTGGGGCCTGAACCTGTCCTATGCCGTACAGCCAAGCCCGGACGGCCTGGCTCAGGCGTTCACCATCGGTGCGGACTTCATTGGCAACGATGCGTCGGCATTGGTATTGGGCGACAACATTTTCTACGGCCATGACTTCCAGTCGCTGCTGCTCAACGCCAGTAACCGTGAGTCAGGGGCCTCGGTGTTCGCTTATCACGTACAGGACCCCGAACGTTATGGCGTAGCCGAATTCGACGAAAGCGGTCGAGTACTGTCGCTGGAAGAGAAGCCCAAGGTTGCCAAGTCGAACTATGCCGTCACCGGCCTGTATTTCTACGACAATCAGGTAGTGGATCTGGCTCGTCAGTTGAAGCCTTCTCCACGCGGCGAGCTGGAGATTACCGATCTCAACATGTTGTATCTGGAGCAGAAGCAGCTGCACGTCGAGATTATGGGTCGTGGCTATGCATGGCTGGACACCGGTACGCATGACAGCCTGCTGGAAGCCGGTCAGTACATCGCCACGCTGGAAAGGCGCCAGGGTCTGAAAGTGGCCTGCCCTGAAGAAATATGCTATCGCTCAGGTTGGATCGACCCCGTGCAGCTTGAAAAGCTTGCACAACCTTTGATTAAGAACGGCTATGGACAATATTTGAAAAGCCTTCTCAAAGATAAGGCGTTTTGACGAAGGCTTTCTACGTGCGTGATGAAAGCCATCAGGGCGACTTTTCACGCATGGCAACCGATTAACTATGTCTGTCGAACTAGAGTTTTCGACTCATGAAACACGACAGCTGCATGGCGGAGAAAGGGCTTCAGAAGGAGGCTGGGAGCCTCATCACCATAGATCCAGCATGCTCATGAATGACTGCTCTCAAACCAATCGTGTGGTAAATCGGTGACAATCGCCCAAGTTTATAGCCACTCGAGGAGCTACCGATGAAAAATATTCCACTTGGGGTGAGCTTCTGATAAAACACTCACTTGGAAGGCACCCAGGTGCCCCAGTCAAATACCTAGGACCGCCGTCACTTACCTGACCAGGTCATTACCCAAGCTCAAAGGAAGCTTTATGCAACTCCATGAGGCAGTAGAGATATTTAGTACGTTCAGTGAAGACATGGTAAATGAAAACATCGGAATAGGCTGGACATTACTCGCAGTGACTTCAGGCACCTATGAAGGTGAACGCCAGCCATGTTATATACTTGGAAAATCAGCAAAGCAGATAGGCATGATTGACTCTGTGATCGAAGTTAAAAAGCAAAGTCAATAACGACTCAATGGACGACAGGTAGATTAGAATCCGTAAAATCCATATTTACGCATTATAGTCTGCCCTCATCCCCTCCACTATTGCTACCGTAACAGCGGGAAAACTTATCAATTAGAAAGCGATCTAGACCTTCATAAGAAAGAACGAGTTTTGAACGCGATAAAACCACCAAATAGATTACACCGAGTCGCGTGACACACAGGCGTGAGATTGCACAATACACAACGGCCTTAACCTCACCTTAACTCCTACTTGTTCGCTGTAACGCCTGGCTAAATCGCCCAATTACAAAGTGCGCCCACCCTCTGAACAAAACCTTTTTATGCTCAACGACATTACCAATAAAATAAACAGCTACAAAAACAGCTCCATAAACAACAGCGCCGTACCCCCCTAACAAATCAGTTTTATCCAATCCAGTAACAGCCAAAATAAATTTAATAATTGGAACATGAAAAAGATAAAGCGTAAACGTGTAACCTGCAAGAAACCGCACTAACCTAGAGAAAAGAATATCAAGATCAACATTGACCTCATTGAAAAGTCGCTGAAAAGCATACAAATGCAAGGACATCAAAATAGCCAACAGATACCCCCAACCAAAGTTTGCAGCGCCATCCAGCCCGAAACCCAAGATCCTTTCAACATTACGCCCAGCATAAACATATGACCAATCGCGAGGCATAGCAGCTTGCACAGAAATATATATCGCAATCGGCAGCAACAATAACAAATACAACACAAACCTAGGTAAAGTCGCTTTAAATCGGACATGATAGGCTAGGGAGCCTGCCAGCCACATGGGAAGTATTATCAACTGTTTTGGACCCAGCATAACGACCAACACCAACAACAGCAAAACTCTTGTCCACCCGCGATAATAGAACATCACACCGTAAATAACATAGCACCAAACTTCAAACGCGAGCGACCAATAAGGACCGTTGGCAAATGGCTGTTCATTACTACTCCACACTTGATTTGTGAAGGTAATCGATTGAATGAAGGTTATCACCCCATTAGTTTTTTGAGATACATCACCATAAAGGTCGACTCTGGAATCACCCACCGCCAGGAAAAAAATTGCCGAGAGTAAAACAGCTGTAAATGCGACCGGCAATATTCTTGCCATACGGTTAGCGGCGTAATCCCTTCTGTCTTTTTCGAACGTATCCGCCGAATAGCTTATGACGTATCCAGAAAGTACAAAAAAAACGACTACAGCATCGTATGCATAATTAGTAGCCGTGAAAAAATTTTCTATGTTTGATGAAAATGGATAATGCTCCATCATTACTGACACCGCACAAATCACGCGCAGCAAATCAATATACACCGAGAGACTAGGCGACATTTTCTTTACAGCAAACGTCTTATTATCCATATAGAAAATATTCCACCGAGGCGATTTTCTTTCATACCTATGAATAGGTCACTGACCGCACCATGCCACTGTTAGCACTGTGAAAAAACAAAAGCAACAGCGGACGCTTTGAAACCCACAATCAACAACTACGCGACCCGCTTAAATCATGATCCACGGGTAGCTTATTTCTAGCACACCACCATCGCACGCACCTAGCGAACATGATGTGAAAACGATGCATACAATATGAGATTATTCAATGAAAAATCTCATATTGTGATTCGCTTTTCCAATATCTCTCATTCGCTTAAATGCTAGCGACTGGAAAACATCCAAAAAACACTTAAGCTACCTTTGCATTTGCCTGGTGCTGAGCTATACCTGCCGGAACATATTCGACTACTTTTTTATAGAAGGCCGCCTGCAATTCGGCATGGTTTACGACGCCATCAGACCGTGACGGCTCAGGGAAAAATCGATCATAAAACACTGTTTTTAACTTAAGCTCTTCAATATTACCAATCTCAAAAAACTGATACTGTTTACGCAAACCAAATTTCATATAATCAATGAAAGCAAAATTCCTTGAAACAATCACTCTTTTCGAGAGTTCTGACACTTCACTGCAGATAGCGGAAGCTTCCTGACCTACTTCTCGATAGGGAAGCCATGAACAGTCTACCCCAGCCACTGCTCGGTAGAGAGAACGATCATCAACGCTGCCCATGAAAAACACTCGATCCAAAACCTTGAGTTTCTTTGCCATGCTCAGCAAATACTCAATTTGGGAACTGTCTGAGTTTTTGATCAGGTTTGGGTGCAGGCCTGAAAAGATTAAAAGCTTATAATTTCTCGGCATCCTATCGATACATTGAATCGCATAATCAAACCCTTTGTAATGGCCAAAGAAGCCAAACACACCAATTAGCTTTACATCTTTATCAAGTACCAATTTATCCAGGAGCTCTTGCCGACATTCCTCATAAACGTACTGGTTTTTTTCTGATTCGCTTGTATAGCAAAGCGGGTGGCAATGGACATTTGATAACCGGAACCGTTGGCTCAAAATTTCTTTGGTCGTTTCGGTATGGACGATTATCTTTATATTATTTTTCTTAACAAACTCGAACAAATGCAGTTCAGCCTTGGCCGATCTGGTGGAACGCAGGCTATGCAGCAACGTCTTGAAAGCACTCTTCGGCGAGGTCATCCACCTAAACAAAGAGGGCATATCGGTATCAGCGGAAGTAGACCGATTAATAACTGTGTGCAACGTCAACGTAGAATTCTTATTTGACGAAAGAATTTTCTTTATACGCTCTACAGAAACCCTTATATCATCTGAAAAAAGACTATACTCACACTGCACCGAGACAGCGTCAAAGCTTTTCAGCTGCTCACAAAGTGTTTCTATAAATCGATCAGAACCTTCTTTTGTAGCACCGAAACTCAGCTTCAATTCGTGCCGTGGCAATTCAAAAACTGTAACCTCATCGGTCACAGACAAGTTCTTTTCGAGAATTTCTGAGAAACGAGCAATACCGCATTCTATTTTGTACGTTGAAACAATAGCAATCTTCATGCACAAGCACCTATTTTATAGTCTTCAACAATTACCCCATGCTCAAGGCGTACGCATCGATTGCATGCTTCCTCAATAAGGTCAGGAGAATGCGATGCCAATACTAGTATTGCCGCATTTTCTGTCATTTCTTGCAAACGCTTGTTAGCCTCTTCTTGAAACTTTGCGTCCCCTACTCCCAACCACTCATCCATGAGAATAATATCGGCGGGGAATGCGGTAGATATGGAAAACCCCAAACGTACAAGCATACCCGAAGAGTAGGTCCTGATGGGCAATTTAAGATAGTCACCAAGCCCGGAAAACTCTGCGATATCTTTGACCGTTTTTTTGATTTGCTTCGGAGACACGCCCATTATTACGCCGCGAAGAAAAATATTCTCATAACCGGTGGCTTCCATCTCCATACCCAACGTGAGGTCAAGCAGTGATGTTATTTTTCCAGAACACGAGATATTGCCGGCGGTAGGATAATACACACCCGCAATGACTTTGAGCAGGGTACTTTTTCCTGACCCATTATGACCGAGCAAACCTATTTTCTCGCCCGACTTTATAGACAAATCTATATTGTCCAACGCCCGAACGCTTACATGCTTGGTATTGCCGCCTACACTCCCACCCGTGACCCAGGACAATGCGTCTTTCTTGAAAGATCGTCTTGATACGTCAAGAATAGGATAGTCAACAGTGACAGCTTTAATTTCTATATAAGACATATTTTAAAGCCAGTAAGGTATTTTTTTACGATTTACGAAAACTGCTAAAAAAGCAGCAACCCAGCAAACCGCACCAAAAAAGAATACTATTTCCGCAGAATTCAAGGGGAAATATCCTTTGAGCATAGGCTCGCGAACCACATCAATAAAATAATTAAATATATTGTATTTAATGACTACTTCCAGCCCGGACAATTGTTCTGCGTGCCACATAACAGGGGTGACAAAAAACAATAGCTGCAAGCCGCTTGCAATCATGGGAACCACATCTCTATAGCGAGCGCAGAGCACAGCAAGCAACGTCACCAAAGGCGTTAAAGAAAAAAGAACAAGCATCACCCCAAATATTGAAACGAAAAACCCGTAAACCGTTAGGTATCCGTACCACATCAAAAGAGGGATTAATATTACCCAGCTGTGCAGAAACACTATGAAATTACGAAACACAATGCGGACCACATGCGTCATGTAAGGTAAGTTAATTTGCTTTATGATGCCCGCTGCACTAATTAATGAATTCGCCCCTTCACTAATCAAGCTTGTTATGAACGTCCAAACAATGATCCCGGTGGCTAAATAGGGAAGGTACTCCTGAAGGTTAAGCCCTAATAGTCTCGAGTAAACCGTCCCCAGGCCAGCGACAAAAAAAATGGAGGTGAGTGTTATCCAAAAGGGGCCTATTACTGACCGCCTATACCGGCTCTTTACGTCTTGCAATGAGAGTAAAGACCATGTATAACGCCCGCCAAAAAATACATTCAGCTCACGTAAAAAAAAATCTATCAGGTTCACCTTGCTCTCCACACCAGTATCATTTTATACCCTCATATGCTGCCTGCAGACAGGGAACTCCTCTACCTTTCCAATCCAAAGCATTTCGCAGGCTCTCGTTTAAGACGCTGAAGCACCTGAGGTTTCACAGATATTTGAGCTGCTTGAGGGAGCCTATGTTACCGACCTGCGCGGTCGTCAGGAAGATTTACTACGCTTTTGGACCAAACGCACAGGGTATCAGACGCCCCCCAAAAGAGAATACTGAAAAAAATCTCATTGTTATAGGAGGGCATTACTGATGCACACCGCAGATTATCGCCGTGAGCGGATGACTGTGTCTGCACCGAATGAGCGGAGCAGAAACGCTACCGGCTTTTGAGCACACGCTCCGAGTGGCTCGGAAAGGTCTGGAGAACGAATGATCTATAGCCTTGATGAAGGTTTATCAACAAGGTGGCATGTCAAGCACTCAGCGGAGCTGACCCCACTCTTGACAGCAACCTGCACGCCTAGACACGTCAAGAAACCAATGTCTGCCGCTGCATGCTGGCGCTCTGCAAATACAACACGCCTAAAGACTCCTGATCGCTCGTCGATATCCCTTCTGCAAAGCCGCATAATAGTCGTATCTACGCCTCCCAACCTGTATCATTCTGCAGTTGCGTATGGCGAAAGGCCCGGCGAAATTAGCCTTTGACACCTATTCTTTGATGGAGTTAAAAAATCTAGCATGAAAGCAATCATTACCGGCATTACTGGTCAAGACGGCGCTTACCTGGCTGAGCTGCTGCTCGAAAAAGGCTATACCGTTTACGGCACCTACCGCCGTACCAGCTCCGTCAATTTCTGGCGTATAGAAGAGCTCGGGATTCAGAACAACCCTAATCTGCATCTCGTCGAGTATGACCTGACTGACCTGTCTGCCAGCATTCGCTTGCTGCAAACCACTGGCGCTACTGAGGTCTACAACCTCGCGGCACAAAGCTTCGTGGGTGTGTCGTTCGAACAGCCGTTGACCACTGCCGAAATCACCGGCATTGGGGCGGTCAACCTGCTGGAAGCCATCCGTATCGTCAACACGAAGATCCGCTTCTATCAGGCCTCGACTTCCGAGATGTTCGGCAAGGTCCAGGAAATCCCGCAAGTAGAGAGCACTCCATTTTACCCACGCAGTCCGTATGGCGTCGCCAAGCTCTACGCTCACTGGATGACCATCAACTACCGCGAGTCGTACGACATCTTCGCCACCAGCGGCATCCTCTTCAACCACGAGTCACCACTTCGTGGCCGTGAGTTCGTTACCCGCAAGATCACCGATTCGGTTGCCAAGATCAAACTGGGCCTGATCGAGTCGTTCGAACTCGGCAACATGGACGCCAAGCGCGACTGGGGTTTTGCCAAGGAGTACGTCGAAGGTATGTGGCGCATGCTGCAGGCTGACGAGCCGGATACCTTTGTACTGGCGACCAACCGCACTGAAACCGTACGTGACTTCGTCAGCATGGCGTTCAAGGCCACTGGCGTGACCATCAAGTGGGAAGGCGAAGCCGAGTCGGAAAAAGGTATTTGTGAAGCGACTGGCAAAGTGCTGGTTTCGGTCAATCCGAAGTTCTACCGCCCTACCGAGGTGGAACTGCTGATCGGTAACCCTGCGAAAGCCAAGGACGTTCTGGGCTGGGAGCCCAAGACCAACCTGGAAGAACTGTGCCGCATGATGGTTGAAGCGGATCTGCGTCGAAATGAAAAAGGCTTTTCGTTCTGATGAGTATTGCCGGCAAGCGCGCCCTGATCACCGGAATCAACGGCTTCACGGGCCGCTTCATGGCGGCCGAGCTTGCCGCCCAGGGCTGTGAAGTCCTGGGTGTCGGCAGCCAGCCTTCCGACAGCCCTGGCTACTATCAAGTGGATCTGGCAGACGTGGCCGGTCTTCGCACGCTGCTGGCAGACACTCAGCCGGATATCGTTGTGCACCTTGCGGCGCTGGCATTCGTCGGGCATGGCGCAGCGGACGCGTTCTATCAGGTCAACCTGATAGGCACCCGCAACCTGCTTGACGCCATTGATGCCTGCGGCAAGGTGCCTGACTGCGTGTTGCTGGCGAGCAGCGCCAATGTCTATGGCAATGCTTCATCCGGCATGCTGGATGAAACAACTCAGCCTGCGCCGGCCAATGACTACGCCGTGAGCAAACTGGCGATGGAATATATGGCCAGCCTTTGGCATGCCAAACTGCCCATCGTCATTGCCAGGCCGTTCAATTACACCGGCGTCGGGCAGGCAGAAAACTTTCTGCTGCCCAAGATCGTTTCGCACTTCACACGCAAGGCCAGCACTATCGAGCTGGGCAACCTTGATGTGTGGCGTGACTTCAGCGATGTGCGTGCGGTTGTCAGTGCCTACCGTGGCCTGCTGGAAGCCTGCCCGGTGGGACAGACGATCAACGTCAGTTCCGGTGTGACGCACTCGCTACGTGAGGTGATCGACATGTGCAGAGAGATCACTGGTCAGCATATAGACGTTCAGGTAAACCCTGCGTTTGTCCGGGCCAACGAGGTCAAAACCCTGTGTGGTAACAACGCTCGCCTGCGAGCGCTGGTCCACGACTGGGAGACCCCGCCGCTTCGCGAAACCCTTGGCTGGATGTTGCGTGCCGATTGAATCGTTGGCAGTTACAAAATAAGGCCTGTCTACCCGGTAGACAGGCCTTTCCTTTTTAAACACCCTTAAAGCCCGTGGTGAAAGACTCAGCACGCATGGCTGAATCAGGCAGACGATGATCAAGGTTCTTCACTTCTTCAAAACCTACTACCCGGACACGACAGGCGGGATAGAACAGGTCATTTTCCAGCTCGCACAAGGCTGCCGGGCTTTCGATGTGGAAAGTCAGGTGCTGACGCTAAGTCCGTCTCCCTCCCCCGCTCGCCTCCAGGTCGGCGACCATCAGGTCACGCGGGTGAAGGAGAACTTCAATCTGGCGTCTACCGGCTTTTCCGCCAGGGTCTTCAGTCAATTTAGGGAAATGGCCGCAGAGGCTGATCTGGTTCACTTTCATTTTCCGTGGCCATTGATGGATCTTGTGCATTTCGCCACTGGTCATGGCAGACCGACGGTGCTCAGTTATCACTCGGACATCATCAAGCAGCGCACATTGCTGAAGCTGTACGGCCCGCTGATGAACCAGTTTCTCAAGCGCATGGACCGCATTCTGGTGGCCTCGCCCAATTACTTGCGGACCAGCGAAACCCTGAAGCCTTTCGCTGACAAGACGGTGGTCGTTCCTTACGGGCTTGATCAGTCGGCGTATCCGCTGGTCCCGAGTCAGAAGCGAGTAGAATGGCAGCAGCGTGTGCCCGCCAGGTTCTTCCTGTTCGTCGGTGTGCTGCGTTATTACAAAGGCCTCCATACCTTGCTCAGTGCTCTGGAGGGCGTTGATTACCCGGTGGTTATTCTGGGTGGCGGGCCTCAGGAGGCAGAGCTCAAAGCGCAGGCCGAGAAGCTGCAGCTACGCAATGTGCTGTTTCTCGGCCGACTGGATGATGAAGACAAGGCGTGCCTGCTACAGATGTGTTACGCGCTGGTCTTCCCTTCCCACTTGCGCTCGGAAGCGTTCGGTATCTCGCTGCTTGAAGCGTCGATGTATGGCAAGCCGATGATCTCCTGCGAGATTGGCACGGGCACTACCTACGTGAACATTGACGAAGAAACCGGCCTGGCAGTACCACCAGAAAATCCGCTGGCCTTGCGCGAAGCGATGCGTCGCTTGTGGGAAGCCCCGGACGAAGCTTCAGGTTTCGGGAAAAACGCTTTTGCACGGTTCCAGCAGCTATTCACTGCCGAGCGAATGTGCGCGTCAACCGTGCAGGTTTATCAAGACCTGCTGAAGTGAATGCCTCTCGCGCCATTCAATGAAAAGGCCCCATCATCGGGGCCTTTCAATGATAGCGCGATGCATCACCCCAACCGGAACCGCGCCGTATTGTCATTCAACGCCCGGCTGCCCTGGCTCAGGGTATCCGCCGCCTGATTGACCGCTCGCGCACCTTCGAGCAAACGCCCGGCTGCCTGATCGACCTGCTGGATGTTGCTGCTGACCTCGTCGGCGGTCGAGGCTTGTTCTTCCACGGCCGTCGATATTTGCGCCAGCGTATCGGCAACGCCCTGCACTGCCGTGGCGATTTCGCCCAGACGAACACCCAGGCCGGTTACCGATTGCGCATCGTTGACGGCTTGTCCGCAGGCGGCTTCCATCAGGTTCACCGCCTGAGTCACGGTGGAGCGCAAGCTGTCGACCGTCCCGGCGATCTGAGCGGTCGAGGCCTGCGTACGTTGCGACAGGCTGCGCACTTCATCAGCAACCACCGCGAACCCGCGCCCTTGCTCACCTGCCCGCGCCGCTTCGATCGCAGCGTTGAGCGCCAGCAAGTTGGTCTGCTCAGCGATACCGCGAATGGCGTCCACCACCGATTGAATCTGTTGACCCTGCTCGCTGACCCGGCCCAGGGCAGCGGCGGTTTCGGTCAGGCGCTGATTGAGCTGCTGGATGCTGTCGGTGGTGCGCTGGCTGTCCTGGCTGCTTTGCTCGGCGATACGCCGGGTATGCCTTGCGCTTTCAGATGCCTGCTCACAGCTTCTGGCCACACCTTGAGAAGTAGCGGCCAGCTCGGTTGCTGCCGCAGCGATCTGGCTGATCTGCTGTTGCTGGTCTTCGACCTCGGTCAGCGTCCCGCTGGACTGGGCATTCAGCGTTAGCACTGCATCGCCGACGCGTACGGTCTCCTGATTGACGCCCAGCAGGCTGGTACGCAGCTGCACAACCGCGACATTGAGCGCCCTGCTGATAGCGGCAAGCTCGTCACGCCCCTGCACAGCCACTTCGACACACAGATTGCCGTCACGCATGGATTCAGCCAGCGTGGTAATGCCGCTGGCGCTGTTACGAATCGAGGATTGCAGGCAGGCGAACAGATAGATAGCCATGATCACCAGAACACAGAAGATCACCGCCATCGGGATGAACTCCATATTGGAGGTTTCATGGTAGTAATCGAGGCGACCATTGAGCGCATCAAGCGACTGCCTGCGCAGATCCGCCGTACTGCCGGTCAAGGTGTCGATGCTCTTTTCAAACTCTTCCGGCTTGAGCTTGATGCTGCCGCCAAAAACCCCGTCATCAATGACCTTCAGTTCGGTTTCCAGCACTTGCTTGACCGCAGCGTACTTGTCGGCCCAAGGCTGCAACTGCTCGGGGAGTTTGGATAACAGCAGGCTGGCAGCCTTCTGCATCTGATCCTTGGAGTCATCGATACGACCGCGCAGATCGCGCATCTGCAAGCGGCTCTGCAGGCTGAACTGACCCGACGCCACCGACGTCTGGCCCACACTCGACAGGCGGCCGATACGCTCGATCAGATCCGGTACTTGCTGGGTGGAAAGCTGCATGAGCATGTAGGTTTCAAGCCACGGGTCGAGAATCAACCCGCTGTCCATTGCGATTTGCTCGCGCAGCGCCTGAACCAGGTTCAGCACCGTCGTGAAGCGCTCGTAACCATCGGGCCACCAGCCCACCGTACGCAATGACGCAGTGTCCAGACCGGTGACTGCCGCCTGAAGCGCCTTGAAACGGTTCATCGTGTCGGCAGGCGCGTTTTCCCGCTTCAATGCGGCATCAACGCCCTCCAGGGCTTTGGTGATACGCGGGATGCCTGCATCGACGTTGGCCATCGCAGCCTTCGCAGCCGGGGTCGGCTCGCGCAGAATGTCGGCAGCTTTCCAGCGTGCGGCATGGTCGCGCTGGGCAGCCAGTTCAATGTTCAGATCATCAAGCGCCAGCAACTGACGCACGCCCGATTGCTCTCCGGAAATGACATCGAGCTTGTTGCTGTACTCCTTGGTGATGACCCATGCGCTGCCCGCCAGCGGCAACATGAACAGCAGGAACAAGACCTGAAACTTGCGAGCAAAACCAAAATGTCCCATCAGGCGCATGCCTGGTGACAGAAGACTGTTCATGTCCTGCGACTCCCCGTGAACACCTGCCGGATCTGAGCAAACAGAGGCGATGCTTTTTTTAAAAAAACGCTAACAGCAAAATGCCATGTTCTTGTTTCAATGGCGATACGTGTCGCCTCACATTGGTACGAAAAGCACGGCCGATGATGGGTTTTCGTACCATATGGCGCAGCAATTGACGTATCACCGACACTGAAGCAAGAACCGGACCGTACACGAGGCTGGAAAGGTTCTTTCAGGGCAGCACAATATTCATCCCGAACAGGGCACTGGAAACGTAAACTTCGGCAAACCGATTGAACCTGTCCTAGCGGTCCCCTCGTCAAGGAGGTCTTGCCATGACCACACCGCCCGCCTCACCGCGTATCGTCGCGCAACCGTCCAGGCCTCAACTGAGCGCCGGTCAGAAGAAATTCAACACGTTGATGGAAAAGCTCGAAGCCAGGCGCAAACTTCTGCAGCAATGGCTCGTTATTTCAACAACATGCGAAAAGCTCTGGGTCGAAGAGCTGGTCCCGATGCTCAGCGAGCAGGCCGAAAACGAAATTACCAAGCTGCGCTTGCTCGACGTGGCCTTCGATCAGTTCCGCCTGAGCAAGAAAGACAGAGCCACGTTACTGGAGATCATCTGTGTCATGACCATGTCGCTCATGGGCGGCGAACACGATGAAGAACTGAAGCAGCTCTACTTCAAATACACCGGCAGCGATTACGACGAGGATGAGCGCCTGCAAAACCAGTTGCTCAAGTCCTCACTGGAAGAAGAGCTAGGCGTGGAACTGGGAGACGATGTCGACCTGAACTCCATAGATGATGTGACCCAGCACATTGAAGAGAAACTGCGCGAGCAGGCCGAACAGGCGCAAAGCACCCAAAAGCCGAGGAAACCCACTGCCAGCGAGATACGCCGTGAACAGGAAGAGGCAGAAGGCAGCCAGTCATTGCGCGAAATCTACCGCAAACTGGCCAGCGCACTGCACCCGGACCGCGAGCAGGATGCCGATGAGCGCGAGCGGAAAACGGCGCTCATGCAACGGGTCAACGAAGCGTACGAAAATGACAACCTGCTGGCGCTGCTGCAGATGCAAATGGAGATCGAGCAGATCGACCAGACGCATATCGATAACATCACCGACAAACGCCTGAAGCACTTCAACCGTATCCTGAGCGAACAACTCAGAGAGCTGGAAGACGAGATCCACGACCGCAAAATGCTGATCAGGGAACAATTCCTGATGGATCCCTATGAGGACATCAGGCCCAAGACGGTCAATGCAAAATGTGCGAAGCAGCTCAAGGCCATACGTGAACACCTCGACGACGCGCAGGATGAACTGGACGCACTGACTGACCCGAAAAGCCTTAAAGCCTGGCTCAGGGATCAGCGCGACATGGCAGAGATGCTGGAGCGGGTAGAAGAATTCGATGATCTGGAGCTGCTGGACACCCTGTTCCGGTAAAAGCCCGAAAAACGTGCCTTACGCGAGGGCAGCCAGCTAACCGGTTGATCGCACGCAATTATTTTTCACAACAACGCTTGACACATATGCGTTCTCCGCGAATAATGCGCGCCACTTGGCTACATAGCTCAGTTGGTTAGAGCATAGCATTCATAATGCTGGGGTCCGGGGTTCAAGTCCCTGTGTAGCCACCAAGTACCGAATGACAGATTTCAACTGAAATCTGTCATTCAACAAGAAGCCCGCCTCGTGCGGGCTTTCTTGTTTCTGGCTGTCCACCCCTGTCTCCCCTTATACCTTCCCACCGTGTACTCCCTGTGAAAAACAGAACCAGAGCGATGAAGCGCTCCGAGATAAAGCGCCGCTCCTGCCTGATACCATCCTGGCCGGCCTTGAACCGGACACCAAGCAATACAGGTAGCAGGACGGTAATAGCCTTTATTTCCGCGTAAAACATGACGGCCACCCAGCAGGCCCGGCAAGCGACTGAACTGGAAGCGAACAATAACACCTTTGAAGCGCTCGCTAGGGAATGGCATACCTTACGCATTGCGTCGTGGGATGCCGTAACTGCAAAGCGTGTTAGGGGCGCCCTAGAGCGCCACGTATCGATGATGGCGGCCCTTGCAAACGAGCTTGATACAGTCGACGAACATATCGTGTTCGACAGCATCACTCGCAACAGAGCGCCTTCAAGATGAGTGGGACGCAGCCGCCGAGAGACTGGCAGAGATCGGTTCAACGGTTTGGTGAACTGATGCACCAAGTGGACAGGAGCGAACTGTGCATCAGTTTGGACACTGGACATGTAAGCCCGCAATGTGTTCGATTTCGTGTATTAGCCATCTGGTCTTGCGGAACGGCTGACGACGATAATCTTAGAAAAGACAGGGCAAGGAGAGATAATGGAGTCTGCGCGGAACAGAATTACCATGGATGTCGTAGACGCTGAAGACTTGTGGCTTTTGACGGAGGTCGACAAGTACGGCTACATCTGTCGAGGTTGTGAGCTGACGGTTTACCCGGCCTCCTATCTGAAGACAAATTTGCAGCGCCCCCATTTTCGAAGCCCCCACGGCAAGAAGCACATGCAGGGCTGCGATATTGAAGGTGATGAAAAAGCCGTCGCAAGTGGAAAAAAAGGCTCTGTGCGCAACAAGCTAGAGACAAGCTCCGCTTTGTCTCCGGCGCGCCTGGTCCTTAGGGATGAGCGACCGATTGTTGATCCCATTGCTTCACCGCTGTCATCGGGGGCGACCAGGTCTGGCGGGACGGGCTCATCAGGCAATGGAGAGGCGCGTCCTCAGGGACGTAGATCCGCGCAAAGCATTAGACGGATCTGCCGCGCTTTCATCAACTTCCCATACGACCGGGACCTCTCGCTGGAAATACCTGGGGTCGAGGCAACGACCTACCAGCACGTGTTCAAAAAACTTAGAGGCAAAGGTATCGAGCACCTACCTTCACAAAAAATCTTCTACGGCGAGCTCAGTTGGGCCAGGGCTGAAGATGATGAGGACAACCTTCTAATAACCCTATCAGCCGGGGAATGGGGAACGGATGCTAAACGGTACGTTCAACCATATAAAGTCCAGATTTCCTGGGCCGATTGGTCGAACGCAAAGCGTACTATGGTGACAAATGAACTTGAGGTAGTTCGGCAGGAGGGTATAGATGCCAAGAAAGACGGTAGCAAGGACCGGCCTTACATCTTTTTCCTAGGCCATCAGGATGAGGGGGACCCATCGATTTTTCATGTAGATGATCATCGCTTGATCTGCGGGCTGCTGGCGACCATGACTTACCCACCCCGGGGCTAGCTGGGAGCGACTGCAAAATCTGATGGTGCGTACTGGGTCAGCGAACCATAAAGCCCGTCAAAATAAAGGCCTAAAGGCTCGAATACAAATGACTGTGTACCACCAAGTACCGAATGACAGATTTCAACTGAAGCCTGTCATTCAACAAGAAGCCCGCCTCGTGCGGGCTTTCTTGTTTCTGCCGTACCAAAATGGGATGTCAGGTGCAGCATCATTTGCAACTGAGATGCGCTCAGAGCTGGACGCATCTCGGAGACAATCGTCGTCCGAGCTACGCATGCGAACCGCAGCAAGCAAACATCGCAGTGTTCTTATTTTTTCAGGAGCTTTCTGCCAAGCTTGTAACTGCCCCAGCCGATTCCACCGAGAATAGCTGCACCGCCAACAGCGCAAGCAACAATAGGGAGTACCGCAGTGCCCGCCGCCGTGCCTGCTATGGCCACCACGCCACCGGCCATTCCTGTCCCGCCCGCAGCGATCGCGCCTCCCCCCGCCGCCGCAATAGTTGCCGTTGTCGCTGCTGCTGATGCCCCGGCAGCTACAGCTGCGGCCGCTGCTGCTTCTGCTGCCGCAACGCCTATTACACCTACGCCATAAGCGGCTCCAAGACCTGCACCAGCTGCAGCGCCTACACCCACAGCAGCCACTTCACCAACCTGTTCCGTCTTCATGTAGTTTCGCTGCCCATCATCCAAGATTGAATTGCAATATTAATGCAGGCAATATGATATCACCCAGCAAAAAATCGCTTTCAACCATCCACGCCACGATTTGGCTTGCTCACGTTTCGTGGCGCGTAACAGAGTAGCCAGCTGCCATACCGAAATGAAACGTCAGCCTCCCTGTTCCTGAAGGCTCCTGATGCGAGCTGCTCAGTAATTGGAATACCCTTCCACCAAGGATGGAAAAAATGAAAATAATCCATGCAATAGCGATTCTTATCCTCGCCCTAACTGGTTGCGGTACAACTACCACCACCTCCGCCCCGCCCGGCCTGTGGTATGCCGAACGCGAGGTGCCCGATCAATTTCACTACAGTGTTTACGTGTTGTTTCAGGATGACGCCCACTTCCAGTGGTGGCGCACCAGAGAGGACATGGAAACAGTCTTGAAACGAATAGATTACTACAAACATGAACACCCGGGCTGGGATCATCCGACTGCATATAGCCGTCAGGGCAATGAGCTAACGGGTGAACGAAAATTCGTAACCCCTGCTAGCGCCAGCATGCTGGCTAATACATTCATTCAGAAGTTTTCTGGTCGCTTTGATGGTGACACGCTTGAACTGACGATCAAGAGCTATACGATCATGAGCGTGGAAATGGGGGCGGACGATATGATGCCGCCGCCGACTACGGTAATCAAATGGCCACTAAAGCGTTTAGGGCCTCCGCTTGAGAAATAATCCTGGCGGGATTTAGCTTGCAGCCATGCGAATGAGGTCTATGACGGGATTATTTTTCGATCCGGCATCGACTGACCGGCACGCAGACAGGGTTAAAGTCGGGCCAATTGTCCGAGCGCATGATAGATAGCCCGGGGCATCTGGCGTGACATACAAATAGGTAGTCTTAAGGACGCTCGGCAATGATGGTGAATATCTTTGATCTTCTTGAGCTCCTCAGAATTTTCGAGCTTCTGGACTTTTGGAAGGATGCCAGGGACGCGCCCGAAGGGACGACGCTGCATCGGTGGAGATATGTTGTTCAGGGTCTTATTCTGCTGATCGCAGCCTCCGTAGTGCTTGGACTGCCGCTATGGTTATTGGCGCTGTATTTCAAGCCGTAGGCTGGGCGCGCCGACAGCCCCTCCTGGAGGTGATAGATTGGAGAGCGTGTAGAAAGTATCAGCCAGCAAGGTCCGATATTCAGGCCCACACGAGGCATGTTCACCGACTGACTACAGACCTCTGCCGGAACGCCTACTCCAGAACCGCACTCACATCGCCTTCCAGCATGCTCGCCACCCTGATGGCAAGCGACTCCAGTGTGAAGGGCTTCGTCAGGAGCTGCATATAGGGGCCGAGAAAGTCAGCCCTGGTCAACGCGCCCTCCGCATACCCTGTCAGAAATAAAACCGGCAGGCGCGGCCTGAATTGTTGGAGAATTTCGGCCAGTTGACGACCGTTCATTCCTGGCAACCCGACATCCGTGAGCAGAAAGTCAACTTTTTCCAGGTCGTTGAAAACCCTCAAGGCCTCTTCGCCGTCACGTGCGACGTGAACCCGGTATCCAAGCTCCTCCAGAACCTCTTGGTTGATCAAACGCACAGAGTCGTCATCTTCGACCAGAAGAATAACCTGGCCCTGCCCCGTGCTGAATTCCGGGGAAGTAAACGGTGGGTCCGATTCAACTTGCTTATGTTTGGGCAAACAGATTGAAACAGTCGTTCCGACTCCGACTGTGCTTTCGATTGAAAGACGTCCATTGCTTTGATTGGTAAACCCATAAACCATCGATAGTCCCAAGCCTGTGCCTTGACCAATAGGCTTGGTTGTGAAGAAAGGCTCGGTTACCTTATCCAGCATATCCTTGGGAATACCATGCCCTGTATCGCGCACCTGCACGCACACATGCCGTAAAGGGTCGTCCTGATCGTCCTGTTCCACGCACGTAGCAATGGTTAACTCACCGCCATGCGGCATGGCGTCTCGCGCGTTGATCACCAAATTGAGTACGGCGTTTTCCAATTGGTTGGCGTCTGCAAAAATCCAGGGATCTTCGCGACTCAAATCGAACCTGATAATGATTTTTTCATTGACTGTTTTCTGCAGCAGGTCGGCAAGAGCGTTGATGAGTTTATTGACCGACACCGCTTTTTCATCAAGGGACTGGCGTCGGGAGAACGCCAGCAATCTATGAGTGAGTGACGCGGCCCTTTGGGCTGAAACGAGTGCGGCGTCCATGAATCGCTCAACGCCCTCAAATCGCCCCCGGGCCATTCGGAGCTTGATCAGATCAAGCGAGCCGATCACCCCGGTCAGCATATTATTGAAGTCGTGAGCGATTCCGCCGGTCAATTGACCTACGGCTTCCATCTTCAAGGACTGTCGTAACTGCTCTTCGGCGCGGGCTCGCTCTTCACTCTCGGCCTTGAGCTGCTCAACCGCAGCGTTCAGCTCTTGCGTTCTGGCTTTGACTTGAACCTCTAGTTCTTCATTGAACCTGCGTAAATTCAGCTCAGCCTGTTTTTCATCGTTGATATCGACGATGACGGAGGCCGCACCAATTATGTGGTGCTTTTCGTCATACAGAGGCACAGCACTGACACGCATCCATGACTCCCCACCTCCATCCTGGCGATGATAAAAGTCCACGCCGGTTGCCGCATCCCCTCTCAATGCTCTGGCGCCTGGGAACATGACGGGCTCCAGACGCTGACCTTGCGCATCGAGCCCTACCCACCGTGCGGCACCATCTGGCTGCCTGGAAGGGATCACATTCTCTGGCACATATTGGCGATACAAAGGATTGCTCACCAGGGAGGTCCCTTGAGTGTCCATGAAGCACACTCCAACCGGGATGTTTTCGAGCAGGATCTGCAACCGGGTTCGTTCTTCAGCCAATTGAATGAGACTTTGGCGCATCTCGAACTGACGCTCACGTGCTCGCCAGGCTGCGGCGATCGCGCTCAATAACGAGGCCGAGCTGAGAGGGCGCTCCAGAACGATTACATGTCCTGCCGATTTTGGCAGCCTGCGCCTGGCCATCTCGGTGTCTCGCCCAGAACGCCCTTTATTCGACGCGAGCAAGATGACAGGGATCTCCGACCATCCCGGTTGCAGGTCCAAAGCGTTTCCGAAACTCAGCACATCCCCGGAAAGGCTCTCTTCCGTGAGTATCACCAGGCCGGTGCTTTCACCCAGGGCAATTGAAAGCGAGGTCAGGTCGTGGTGGGCTTGAACGGGGTAAATATCGCCGAGCAGTTTACCAAGGCTGATCGCATCGCCCTTGAACGGCGCCACAACCATCAGGGTCTTGCTTTCAGATAATTGTTCAGTCGCCACGCTTTCGCTCTTCCATCAGCGGAAGGTTGGCACCGAAATACTCTGGAGTACCCGTCAAGACGCCGCGAAAATCGACTAATGGTGCACCGACACGAATACCCTTGGAGTCAATCCGGAGTTCGCGAATCGCGTCCTCATGGGCTCCGGTACGGTGTTTCAGAACAGAGATGGCTTTGCGCAGACGCCCTTGCGCCTCGAAGAAGCGAATGAGGATGACAGAGTCCGCGACATAGGAAATATTCAGGTTGGTTGACATCGACCCTACCAGACCATGCTGAGGGTTGATCAAGAAAGTAACGACACCCAGTTGGCTCAGGTATGAAAGCAACTCGTGCATCTGCAAGATCAGTTGCTGTTCCTGCGGCATCGCCGCCATGTAGCCGTTAAGGCTATCAACAACGATCATGGTACTGCCGCGCTCTTCGACCTCTGTGCGAACCCGCCACGCAAATTCCCCGGGAGAAATCTCGGCAGGATCGATTTGTTGAATGAGCAACTGACCGCTCGATACGTGGCGACTTAGCTCCATGCCCATGCTGTCCGCCCGGGAGATCAACGTAGCGATGCGCTCATCGAATTCGTAGATGGTGCATTTTTCACCTCGTGCGCAGGCTGCCGCCAGATAGGCAAGGGTTACGGTGGTCTTTCCAGAGCCAGCAGGCCCTGTGACCAAGGTACTGGTTCCCCTGAGCGGGCCACCGACCAACAAGTCATCCAGTTCCTTCACACCGCTAGGCACAGGCTCCGCTTTGAATGGGACATGGTGAGTGGCCGCAATCAACCTCGGATACACCTCCAACCCGCCTCTGCGAATCGTGAAGTCGTGAAAGCCTGCAACGAAATCAACGCCTCGTAGTTTTTGCACCTGAAGTCGTCTGCGGGCAGCACCGAAATCCAGCGTCAGTCTCTCAAGCGTGATCACACCGTGGCATAAGCTGTGAAGATGGTTATCTCGTTCACCTGTGGAACTCGTGAGATCGTCCACAAGCAGGACCGTGATATCCCGACCTGCAAAATATTGCTTGAGCGCCAACACCTGGCGACGATAGCGCAGAGGATCCTGAGCCAGAAGCCGCATCTCGGAAAGGCTGTCGAAGACTAGCCGCCTGGGCTGAAGCTTATCGACTCGCTGCTGAATAAGCTTGATGGTATCGCCCAGCTCCGCCTCCCACGGATGCAGGATAGACTGCTCGTACTCATCGCCCAGCACTTCCTCCGTTGAGGAAAACTCGAACAAATCAATGCCGTTTAATGACCAGCCATGTGAGTGAGCGACGCTTTCAAGCTCTTCGCTGGTTTCTGAAAGCGTGATGTACAAGACAGGCTCGCCGGCCTTGACCCCATCGAGCAAGAACTGGAGACCCAGCGTCGTCTTGCCTGCTCCAGGCGTGCCCTCGAGTAAATAAAGCCTGTTGTTTGGCAGACCACCTTTAAGGATCGAGTCAAATCCGGCATTGCCAGTTGAGACAATCGGGCGAGGTAGCTTCATTTTAGCCTCAAGGAATAATGTGAGAGCACGTGCAGGCCCTGCAGTATGGGGCTCCCCTCAAAGCTGCGCCATTGGCAGATGAACCTTTTTCAAAATAAATTGAACTTTAAGCGAAAAAAGATTTCGTCAATTAAAATCGATAGCTCTCGTGAATATGCAATGACGCTATATTCCGCAGTTTATTCGCACTGTCGGTGCTTAAGCTGGAAAGCTGAATCAGCGCCTTCAACGTCGTCTGCCTGGTCTATGCTCGAAAATGATGGTTCATGAGGGGCCAGCATTTTTCACAAGGAGCAAAGCATGCGCAAACTCGTACTCTCAATGACTGCCGCTCTCTTCCTCGCTGGCGCTGTGGTGCCCGCGGCCTTTGCAGAGAGTGAGCTGGAAAAGGGCGTCCGACACGATAACCGTGAGCTGGATAAAGGTGTTGATCATGACGCCAAACAAGTGGACAAGGGCGTCAAGCACGATGCTGACGAGGTCGACAAAGGTGCAAAGCATGATGACAAGGAGCGTCACAAGGCTGACAAGCACGTCGATAAAGAGGTTAAAAAAGATCTGTAAAAAAGCCTGCCACTGAGCAGGCTTTTATAGTCGGACGATGTGGGGCTGTTCAGCGAACCCGCTAAAACACTCACACTATCGCTTGCAGATTACCTGCCGCAAAAGCCGGGCCCCGTATAAAGGGCCCGGCCTCTGTCACTGGATGTACGGTCAGATCTTGAAGCTGTCGACCAGTTGCTTCAAACGACCTGCTTGTTGCGAAAGCGCAGCACAATCCTTGAGGGTTTCATTAAGATTGGCCACACCTTGCTGATTAAGTGTGTTGATCTGGTTGATATCGATATTGAGTGTTTCCACAACCGCGGTCTGCTCTTCCGTGGCCGCGGCAACTGACTGGTTCATGCCATCGATATCACCGATGCGGCGCGTTACATCGCGCAGACGACTGCCCGCCTGATTGGCAACTTCGACACTTTCCTGACTCGACACCTGGCTTTCGTTCATGTTGAGCACGGCATGCTGAGACCCTGTCTGCAGGCCGCCGATCATCTTGTGAATTTCATCGGCCGATGTCTGCGTGCGATGCGCAAGGTTGCGCACTTCGTCGGCCACCACGGCAAAACCGCGTCCGGCTTCACCCGCGCGGGCCGCTTCGATGGCAGCGTTGAGCGCCAGCAGGTTGGTTTGCTGGGAGATGCCTTTGATCACATCCAGAATGTGGCCGATGTTGTCGGTACTGGCGTTGAGCTGCTCGATCTGTGTGCACGAGTCACTGATTTTGGCGGACAACGTACTCATGGCGTGGATGGTTTTTTCGACCACCACCTGACCGTCTTCAGCCTGGGTGCGGGCCTCACTGGCCTGAATCGAAGCGTCCGAGGCGTTGCGAGCAATCTCCTGAGTGGCCGCACCCAGTTCGTTGATCGCAGCGGCAACGCTGTTGGTACGGGCGCTCTGCTCGTCAAAGCCGACGATTGAAGAGTTGGAGGAGTTGACCACTCGCTGCGACAGGTCATGCACCTGCAGCGTTGCGGAGGAGACTTCCGCAATGGACGCGTGCACGCGCTCCACGAACTGATTGAACGAGCCACCCAGCTCGGCGAACTCGTCCTTGCCCTGAATGCGCAGACGGCGGGTCAGATCACCCTCGCCCTGGGCGATGTCCTGCATCGCACGGCCCATGTCGGTCAACGGCCGCATCAGCGCACGGATCAACAGGCTCAACAGCAAGGCAATCACGGCCACCGCAATCAGCACGGCGACCATCGCCGAGCTGCGGAACTGGCTCAACGGTGCGTAAGCCTTGTCCTTGTCGATCGACAGTCCAATGTACCAGTCGGCCGAAGGCAGCCCGGTGATCGGGGTAAACGACAGCAGCCTCTGCTGGCCATTGAGCGTAACCTCACGCAGGCGCGCGTCCAGGCTGAGGGTCTGGCCTGGGTAGACGTCCTTGAGGTTTTTCATCACCTGCTCCTTGTCCGGGCTGACAATGATCTGCCCGTCCCCGCTGACCAGAAAGGCGTAACCGAGCCCGCCGAACTCCACCGAGTTGATGATCTTGACCAGCGTGTCCAGGCTCAGGTCACCGCCAGCCACGCCAGTTATCTGGCCTGCAGTCTTGACCGGGCTGGCGATAGTCACCACCAGGCCGCCCACGGAAGCCAGATAAGGCGGACTGAGAATGGTTTTACCGGCGTCGACGGTGGACTTGTACCAGGGCCGCTGACGCGGATCGTAACCCGCCGGCATATCGACATTGGGCCGCTGGGTGAACGCACCTTTGCTGTCACCGACGTAGGTGAACTGAAAGGTCGACACCAGCGAAGACTGCGAAACCAGCCCGCTCAGATCGGAATTGACGCCCTGGAAGGCTACGTTCTGGGTGAGGTTTTCCAGCACCAGAATGCGTCCGCTCAGCCAGTTCTGCACGCTGCTGGCTGTCAACTGACCCGCCTGGCTCACCGAGGACTCAAGGTTCTGATTGATGGTGGTGCGTTGCAGGTAGTCGTTGTACAGGGTGAACAAGGCAAAGGCCAACACCACAACACCGGCCGCAGCCAGAAGAATTTTATGACGAAACTTCAAATTCATGACAAGGCATCTCAACGTGACGGGAAGAAGGTTCAGAGGCCAGAGCAACTTGCGACATAAAAATGTCACGCACTGCAAAAAGCAATGAACCTGAAGCGGATAAGGTTTCCACTGTCGCGAGCATAGACAATATTTTGCCGCACCCTATGAAAGGCGGCGCTCTATTTCAGTCTTTTCAGCGGTTCTTTATAGCGGTTCGTCTCCGCAGACGATAGGGCTTGAAAACGTATTTCAAGCGTCTTGAAACTTTCTCTTTTTTTTATTTCAGCTTGGCCACCACCTGCCGATAGTGTCTGTATAACACACCCCGCCCCTGACCTGTATGCCATGCCTTTCAGGGGCTCTACTGCTTTTAAATGGCTGTTGTTGGAGAATTCAATGAGTAGCTGGTTTGCAAACATCAGCGTCAATATGAAACTGGCCCTCGGTTTCGGTCTAGTACTTGTTTTTACTGCGATTCTTGCGCTGACTGGCTGGACCAGCATGAGCGGACTGATCAATCGCAGCAACTGGATGAGTGACATTACTTCGCTCAACTCCCAGTTGACCAAGCTGCGTGTTACCCGTCTGCAATACATGGTCGCTGACGGTGACGAGAAAGTCGCCGAAACCGTTCAGGTCTCGCTGGACGGCTTCAAGAACTATCAGCAAAAGCTGCTGACCTCGTTCAAAAGCCCCGAAAACGTAAAAATGCTCGAGCAACTGGGAGTGGTGATTGCTGACTACCAGAAGTCCCTGAACAACATGCGCGGCGGGTACAAGGCAAGCATTGTGGCGCGTGATGAGCTGGCCACGTATGCCGGCAAAAGCATTGATGTGTTTGAGCTGCTTCAGGCTGAAGTGAAAAAAATGGACCCTGCCGATGCCAATCGGTTCGAGCAATACCAGATCGTCACCGACGCAAAGGAAAACCTCAGGCTCGCGCGTTATGAGGTGCGTGGCTACACCACCAACCCTACGGCCGAAACTGAACAGACCGCCGTTGCAAGGCTGGATTCTGCCATCAAGGATCTGGATACGCTGAAAACGACGTTCAGCGGCACCCAGGCTGATCAGCTCAAGCAGCTGGAAACCTCGCTGGCCGCGTACCGAAAAGCCCTGCAAAGCTTCAAGGCCGCAACTGCCGACATCGCTCAGGCTCGCAAGGAGATGACCGTACAGGGCCAGGATATCGTCAAGATCAGCGAAGCCATGTACCAACTGCAACTGGATCGTCGCGATCAAGAAAGCGCACAGGCTCGCACCACGCAGATCACCTGTACGCTGCTGGCAATTATTCTGGGCATGATTGCAGCAGTGATCATCACCCGGCAGATTACCCGCCCCCTGCAGGAAACCCTGGCAGTGGTCGACCGTATTGCATCCGGCGACCTGACCCAGACACTGGCAGTCACTCGTCGTGACGAGTTGGGCGTTCTGCAGCAAGGCATTCAACGCATGGGCAGCACCTTGCGCGAGCTGATTGGCGGTATCCGCGACAGCGTTGTGCAGATCGCCAGTGCTGCCGAAGAGCTGTCAGCGGTTACCGAGCAGACCAGCGCCGGCGTCAACAGCCAGAAAGTCGAAACCGACCAGGTGGCGACCGCCATGCATGAGATGTCGGCCACGGTTGCAGAAGTGGCGCGTAACGCCGAACAGGCTTCGCAGGCAGCGTCCAACGCCGACCGCGAAGCGCGCGACGGTGACAAGGTCGTGGGCGAAGCGATTGTGCAGATCGAGCGTCTGGCCAACGAAGTGGGTCGCTCGGCCGATGCCATGAACCAGCTGGAGCAGGAAAGCGACAAGATCGGCAAGGTCATGGACGTCATCAAGGCTGTGGCCGAACAAACCAACCTGCTGGCCCTTAACGCAGCCATCGAAGCGGCCCGCGCCGGGGAAGCCGGACGTGGTTTTGCCGTAGTTGCCGACGAAGTCCGCGGCCTGGCACAACGCACGCAGCAGTCCACAGTCGAGATTGAAACGCTGGTTGCAGCCCTGCAAAGCGGTACGCGTCAGGTTTCCAGCATCATGCTGAGCAGCCGCGAACTGACCGTCAGCAGCGTACAGCTCAGCCGTCAGGCAGGTACATCGCTGGGCAGCATCACCGAGACAGTCTCCAACATTCAGGCAATGAACCAGCAGATCGCTGCCGCAGCCGAGGAGCAGAGTGCTGTAGCCGAGGAAATCAGCCGCAGCATCATCAATGTCCGCGATGTGTCCGAGCAAACCGCCTCGGCCAGCGAAGAAACCGCTGCCTCCAGCGTCGAACTGGCACGCCTTGGCGGGCAGTTGCAGACGATGGTCAGCCACTTCCGGATCTGATATTCCGCAACAACCTTCAAGCCTGGCTTTTGCCGGGCTTGTTTGTTTCAGGCAGGTGTAAAAACAGGTTTGCATTCAACGTAGCGAAGCAGCCCGGAACGTTTCCGGGCTGCGGGCATATGACCTTCGTCGACGGCATCAAGCCTGCGGCGGCTGTCCGTTGGACGCTGACAATCCGCCATCCACCGGCAAATTCACGCCAGTCACGAAGCGTGCGTCTTCACTTGCCAGAAAGGCGATGACATCGCCGACATCTTCAGCTTCGCCTGGACGTCCCAGCGGGATGCGCTCCATGAATTTGGCCATCAGTGCCTTGTCGCCGAGCATGTCTTCAGTCAGCTCGCTGCGAGTCAGTGACGGGCAGACGGCGTTGACGCGCACACCGTCGGCACCGTGGTCCATCGCCAGCGCGCGGGTGAAATTGGTGATTGCGCCTTTGGCCGCGTTGTAGAAGCTCATGCCCCAGTCGCCGCCCAGGCCGGAAACCGACGAGACGTTGATGATGTTGCCTTTACTGGCGATCAGCGCCGGCATGGCGGTACGGGTGCAATAGAACACGCCATCCAGGTCCACTGACATCAGTTCTTTCCAGTCGTCTACGCCCAACTCGGTGACTTTGCCGGACTTGACGATACCGGCGTTATTTACCAGCACATCCAGACGCCCAAAGTGCGTGGCGACTTCCTTGAACAGCGCTTCCACATCGCTTGGGTCCGCCACATCGGTAGCACGGACCAAATGACCTTCGCCCGACAGTTGCGCGGCGACTTTGTCCAGCTTGTCGCGATTACGGCCTACCAGTACAACGCTTGCACCTTCCTGGCCAAAACGCTTGGCGGTAGCTTCGCCGATCCCGGAACCGGCCCCGGTCACGACAACAACTTTCTGGGTAAAACGATTCATGCAGCAGCTCCAAAAAAATAATGGGGTTATGAGGTGGACTGCCCGGTTGCACGCAGCGTTCAGTCAAAATCATTCACTGCTTTATGAGGGGTTAAAATCAGGTGAATCGGTAAACCTCGACTAACAGCGCGTTGACAAATCGAGACTGCGCTGCAAATATCACTGCGGTTGTACGACAACCTATAACGCCAAAAATAAAAACAAGACTGGGCCAACCATGAAAACTCTCGTCTGTACGTCTGCGCCACCGATTATCAAAGCCTCATCTATTCCGGCCGTTTCGCAGCACCCGACATCCTTTCAGATTCACAACATTCGCTGATACATGGCGAACGGTACTCGGCCGTCTGTCGGTCGAGGCCATGCCTGGCAACAGGCATCACGTAATCCTCAAAGGTGTCGGCTGCTGCTTGCGCGCGGCCAGAAAAGAGGACGGTTTCGATAAACGAGGGAGCAAAACAATAATGACATCTCACACTTCCCGCTCACGCATCCTGCTGGGTGTTGGCGGCATGGCACTGATTTTCCCGATGCTCGGCATGGCAGAAGGGTTCGTCGACGATACCAAAGCCACACTTACGCTGCGTAATGCGTACTTCAACCGCAACTTCACCAACCCGGCCTTTCCCAACAGCGCAGCGCCGCAGAACAAAGCCGAGGAATGGACACAAAGCTTCATTCTCGACGCCAAGTCGGGCTTCACCCAGGGCGTGGTCGGTTTCGGGGTTGACGTGCTGGGCCTGTATTCGCTCAAGCTCGATGGCGGCAAAGGCACCGGGGGCACTCAGTTGCTACCGATCCACAGCGACGGTCGCCCGGCCGATGATTTCGGCCGTCTGGGCGTTGCAGGCAAAGCGCGGGTTTCCAAAACCGAACTGAAAGTCGGCGAATGGATGCCGGTGCTGCCGATTCTGCGCTCCGATGACGGTCGTTCGTTGCCGCAGACGTTCCGCGGTGGTCAGGTGACGTCCAAGGAGATCGACGGCCTGACGCTGTATGGCGGGCAATTCCGTGGCAATAGCCCGCGCAACGATGCCAGCATGGAAGACATGTCGATGAACGGACGAGGCGCGTTCACGTCCGATCGCTTCAACTTCGGCGGTGGCGAGTATGTCTTCAACGACAAGCGCACTCAGGTCGGTGTCTGGTACTCGGAGCTGCAGGACATCTATCAGCAGCAGTTTTTCAACCTGCTGCATAGCCAACCGCTCGGCGACTGGACCCTGGGGGCTAACCTGGGTTACTTCATCGGCAAGGAAGACGGAAACAAACTGGCCGGCGACCTCGACAACAAGACCGCCTACGCACTGCTCTCGGCCCGCTATGGCGGCAGCACGTTCTATGTCGGCCTGCAAAAGCTCACCGGCGATACCGCATGGATGCGCGTCAACGGCACCAGCGGTGGCACGCTGGCCAACGACAGTTATAACTCCAGCTACGACAATGCCAGGGAAAAGTCCTGGCAGTTGCGCCATGACTATAACTTCGCGGTGCTCGGCGTACCCGGCCTGACCCTGATGAACCGCTATATCAGCGGCGACAATGTGCATACCGGCAACATCACCGACGGCAAGGAATGGGGACGGGAGTCTGAACTGGCGTATACCGTACAAAGCGGTGCGCTCAAGAACCTGAACGTCAAATGGCGCAACTCCAGCCTGCGTCGCGACTTCAGCACCAACGAGTTCGACGAGAACCGCGTGTTCATCAGCTACCCTATTTCGCTGCTGTGAAACCTGTGGCAAAGCCTGCCTGAAAGCTCGTCTGCAGGGGCAGGTTTTGCCTTGTTACAAATGTGTTCGCACAGGCGGGCATACAGGTCGTTTTTATACTTTGGCCGCGTTGACAATCAGCGTATGCGGTGCCGATAATTCGGCAAGTCATACGACAACAGATGACAAAAATAACAATCGGGACTTTTCTCATGGCATCGGCTCATACCACTCAAATTCCCTTCAATCGCCTCCTGCTGACCGGCGCGGCAGGTGGCCTGGGCAAGGTATTGCGCGAAACACTGCGCCCTTACACAAAAGTGCTGCGACTGTCCGACATTGTCGAGATGGTACCGGCAGTCGACGACAGTGAAGAAGTTCAGGCCTGCGATCTGGCCGACAAGAACGCCGTGCACCAACTGGTCGAAGGCGTCGACGCGATCGTGCACTTCGGCGGTGTGTCAGTCGAACGCCCCTTCGAGGAGATCCTCGGTGCCAACATCTGCGGTGTGTTCCACATTTACGAAGCGGCCCGTCGTCATGGCGTAAAACGCGTGATCTTCGCCAGCTCCAACCACGTAATCGGTTTCTACAAGCAGACCGAGACCATCGACGCACACTCCCCTCGCCGCCCGGACAGCTACTACGGTCTGTCCAAGTCATACGGCGAAGACATGGCCAGCTTCTACTTCGATCGCTACGGCATCGAAACCGTCAGCATCCGCATCGGCTCGTCGTTTCCTGAACCGCAGAACCGTCGAATGATGAGCACCTGGCTGAGCTATGGCGACCTGACCCAGTTGATCGAGCGCTCCCTGTACGCGCCAGACGTTGGCCATACCGTGGTCTACGGTGTTTCGGACAACAAAACCGTATGGTGGGACAACCGCTTCGCCAGCAAACTGGACTACGCCCCCAAGGACAGCTCGGAAGTTTTCCGCGCCAAGGTTGAAGCCCAGCCGGAGCCTGCGGCCGACGACCCGGCGATGGTTTATCAGGGCGGTGCGTTTGTGGCCTCAGGCCCCTTCGGCGATCAATAAACAGCCCCTACCTGTTGAAGAACTCTGCTTGCAGACGTTGGAGATACGACCTGTCATGGATGCCGAACTGATTGTCGATGCACAAAACGCCACAGGCGAAAGCCCGGTCTGGAGCGCACGTGACCAGGCGTTGTACTGGGTAGATATTCCGAAAGGCACGCTGCAGCGCTGGAGTTTCGCCGACGGCAGCATACGCACCTGGAAAGCGCCGCAGATGCTGGCCTGCATCGCGGCCGACAGCCGCGGCGGCTGGATAGCCGGGATGGAAGACGGCATTTATCATCTGCAGCCCATAGAAGACGGCAACCAGAAAAACGGCAGCCTGATCAGTACTCTTCTGGCTAGCGTCGAACACGCACAGACAGGCATGCGCTTCAACGATGGCCGATGCGACCGGCAAGGACGCTTCTGGGCCGGCACCATGCTGATGGACATGGCAGCAGGCGCAGTGGTAGGTGCGATGTATCGCTACAGCGCCGGGCAGAAGACACTCGATGCCCATTTAAAGGACTTCATTGTCCCCAACGGCCTGGCGTTCAGCCCGGACGGCAAGACCATGTACCTGTCCGACTCGCATCCCAGCGTGCAGAAGATCTGGGCTTTCGATTACGACACTGATAGCGGTACGCCGCACAACCGTCGCCTGTTCGTGGACATGAACCACCACCTGGGCCGCCCCGACGGTGCAGCAATCGACACCGATGGCTGCTACTGGATCTGCGGCAACGACGCGGGCCTGATCCACCGTTTTACGCCCAACGGCAAACTCGACCGCTCGCTGGTCGTGCCGGTCAAAAAACCGGCCATGTGCGCCTTTGGCGGCCTCGATCTCGAGACCTTGTTCGTAACGTCCATTCGCCCGGGTGGCGATATCAGCGACCAGCCATTCGCCGGTGGTCTGTTCGCTTTGCGCCCTGGTGTCAAAGGCCTGGAGGAACCCGTGTTTCAGGGCTGACAGTGCCCACCGAAAATCCCATAGCTCGACCAAAAATAACAACATCGGAGATATCCATGGATTTCAAACGCAAGCTTCTCATCGCTGCACTTCCGTTGGCCTTCTGCGTGTCAGGCATGGCCCAGGCAGAAGTCAAAATCAAGTTCGCCGAGGTTCACCCCGCAGGCTACGCGCCGGTCGTGGCGGAGCAGAACATGGGCAAGAAACTCAAAGAACAGTCCAAGGGCGAGATCAGTTTCAAGATGTACGCGGGTGGCGTGCTCGGTTCCGAGAAGGAAGTCGTTGAACAGGTCCAGAGTGGTGCCGTGCAGATGACTCGCGTCAGCCTGGGCATCGTCGGCCCGGTCGTACCGGACGTCAACGTCTTCAACCTGCCGTTCGTGTTCCGTGATCAAGCGCACATGCGCACGATTATCGACGGCGAGATCGGCCAGGAAATTCTCGACAAGATCACCAACTCGCAATTCAACATGGTCGCGCTGGCCTGGATGGATGGCGGCACACGCAACCTGTACACGAAGAAACCGGTACGCCAGATTTCCGACCTCAAAGGCATGAAAATCCGCGTACAGGGCAACCCGGTATTCATCGAAACCATCAACGACATGGGCGGCAACGGCATCGCCATGGCCACCGGCGAAATCTTCAGCGCGCTGCAGACCGGCGTGATCGATGGCGCGGAAAACAATCCGCCGACCTATTACCAGCATAACCACTACCAGAACGCGAAGTTCTTCACGATTACCGAGCACTTGATTCTGCCCGAGCCCATCGTGATGGCGAAAGCCACCTGGGAGAAGCTCAAGCCGGAGCAACAGGCTCTGGTGAAAAAGCTCGCGCGTGAAGCGCAAATGGAGGAGCGCGCGCTGTGGGACAAGTCGTCAGCCGACGCGGAAACCAAGCTCAAGGCTGCTGGCGTGGAGTTCATCACCCTGACGCCGGAGCAGAAGAAAGCCTTCTACGACGCCACCCAGCCGGTGCGTGACAAATTCGGTGCGCCCTACAAGGATTTGATCAGCCGTATCGAAGCGGTCCAGACCAATCCGGCACTGGCTGCACCGAGCACCCAAGCGGCCCAATAAGCCTGTCCGATTATGCTGCGCGAATGAGTGAAAGCTCGTTCGCCGCCGCAGTGGTGAGCCCATGAAAAATACGCTATTGCGCATCAACGACACGATCTATCGGGTCTGCATCGGCATTGCCGGTCTGTCCGTGCTGATCATGACCCTGATCATCCCCTGGGGCATCTTTGCCCGTTACATACTCGGCAGCGGCTCCAGTTGGCCGGAACCCACGGCCATTCTGCTGATGGTGGTATTTACCTTCTTCGGAGCCGCAGCCAGCTATCGCGCCGGTGCGCACATGGCCGTTTCTATGGCCGTGGACCGTATGCCGCAACAGGTACGCCGCAGCGCTTCATTGCTCGTGCAGATCCTGATGGCGATCGTCGCCCTGTTCATGATCTTCAAGGGTTTCAAGCTGTGCGCCACCACGTGGAATCAGTTTGTCGGTGAGCTGCCGTTTCTGAGGGTCGGCATCACTTACTTGCCAATCCCCATTGGCGGCATCGTAACCCTGATTTTCGTGTTGGAAAGACTGTTTCTGGGCGACCAGAGTCATCGCGCGGTGATGCGCTTCGATGTCATTGAAGAAAGCGAAGGTGCCGCATAAATGGACGCTTTTATACTGCTGGGCAGCTTCATCGCATTGATCCTCATCGGCATGCCTGTCGCCTATGCGCTGGGGCTTTCGGCCCTGATAGGCGCCTGGTGGATCGATATTCCGGCCGATGCGCTGATGATCCAGATTGCGGGCGGCGTGAACAAGTTTTCGCTGCTGGCAATTCCATTCTTCGTGCTGGCCGGGGCAATCATGGCCGAAGGCGGCATGTCCCGACGGCTGGTCGCCTTTGCCGCTGTGCTGGTGGGTTTCGTGCGCGGCGGGCTGTCGCTGGTCAACATTGTGGCCTCGACCTTCTTCGGCGCGATTTCGGGCTCTTCGGTGGCCGATACCGCGTCGGTAGGCTCGGTGCTGATCCCGGAAATGGAACGCAACGGCTATCCTCGGGACTTCTCGACGGCAGTGACCGTCAGCGGTTCGGTTCAGGCCCTGCTGACGCCACCCAGTCATAACTCGGTGCTCTATTCCCTGGCGGCGGGCGGCACGGTATCGATTGCTTCGCTGTTCATGGCCGGGATCATGCCGGGGCTGTTACTCAGCGCAGTGATGATGGGCCTGTGCATGATCTTCGCGCGCAAGCGCAATTACCCCAAGGGTGAAGTGATTCCGCTGCGCAAGGCACTGAAAATTGCCGGGGAAGCGCTCTGGGGCATGATGGCCATGGTCATCATTCTCGGCGGCATTCTGTCGGGGATCTTCACCGCCACCGAGTCGGCTGCCATTGCTGTGCTCTGGTCATTCTTCGTCACCATGTTCATCTACCGCGACTACAAATGGCGCGATCTGCCCAAACTGATGCACCGGGCTGCACGGACCATTTCCATCGTGATGATTCTGATCGGTTTTGCCGCCAGCTTCGGTTACATCCTGACGCTGATGGAAATCCCGATGAAGATCACCACGGCATTCCTGACCCTGTCAGATAACCGCTACGTGATCCTGATGTGCATCAACGTCATGTTGCTGCTACTGGGCACCGTGATGGACATGGCCCCGCTGATTCTGATCCTGACTCCGATCCTGTTGCCGGTCATCGTCGGTGTCGGCGTCGACCCGGTGCACTTCGGCATGATCATGCTGGTGAATCTGGGGATCGGGCTCATAACGCCGCCGGTGGGTGCGGTGCTGTTCGTCGGTGCCGCGGTGGGCAAAGTCACCATTGAAGCCACCGTGAAAGCCTTGCTGCCGTTCTATGTCGCGCTGTTTGTGGTGCTGATGCTGGTCACCTACATTCCCGCCATCTCGCTGTGGCTGCCGAGCGTCGTGCTCTAACGTCATCCGTTGCAACGCTACCGGAGCGCTCAAACCGCTCCGGTATGCACCTCTGTTGTCCAGCCAAGGAGGCTGGTTGCATATGTCTGCCCCTGCCCTGTTTCCCCGCCACATTGCCGTGCTTATCCTGGCATTGCTGGCCTGCTCGTTTGCCGGCAACCACATTGCGGCACGCATCGCTTTCGATCATGACACCGGCTTGCTGCTGGCCATTCTTTGCCGCTCCGGCGTCACCCTGCTGGTGCTGGTCAGCCTGGTGCTCTGGCAACGTGAAAAGCTCAGTCTTCCTGCCAGCACCTGGCGCTGGCAATTGCTTCTGGGCTTGCTGATCGCGACTCAGAGTTTTTGCATTTATTCGGCGGTAGCCCGTATTCCGGTGGCGCTGGCATTGCTGGTGGTCAACGTCTCGCCGATTCTGCTGGCGCTGTTGACCTGGGCACTGGGCGGCGCAAGGCCCACACGACGTGCCGCAGGCCTGATGGCGTTGATTCTGTTCGGCCTGACGCTGGCGCTGGATGTGCCGCATCGGCTGTCAAACCCTGGCAGCAGCGAACCGCAGTGGCTGGAAGGTATCGCCTATGCGTTTACCGCAGCGGTGGTGTTCGCCTTTGCGCTATGGATCACCGACAACAAACTGGCCAGCATGCGCGGCACGGTGCGCAGTATGCTGACCATGGTCGTGGTGTTCGCGGCGGCTGCGCTGGCCGGTGCCAGTGGCCTGTTGCCCGGTGGCGTGGATCTGCCGTCAAGTCGCATCGGCTGGACTGCGCTGGCCAGTCTGGTGGTGCTGTACGGGTTGGGCTTTTCGCTGCTGTTCATCTGTATGGCGCGGCTGGACATCGCCCGCAATGCGCCGGTAATGAACATCGAGCCGGTGGCGAGCCTGCTGTTCGGCTGGCTGATTCTCGATCAGTTGCTCAGCAGCGGCCAGGTCATCGGCGGGCTGATCGTCGTCAGCGGTATCGTCCTGTTGACCTGGCGGCGCGCCACGCCACCTGCCTCTCAATCATCCGGCCCGTCATCCACGAAGGTTTTGCATCATGCCCGCGAACGTACTGACCCTTGAAGATGGTCTGACCCGCCTCACTCTGGCCCCCGACATCGGCGGCAGTATCGTCAACTGGACCATATTGGCCAGCGGGCACCCCTTGCTGCGCCCGAGCGACGAACAGGCACTGGCTGCCGGTACACCTCGCCGACTGGCCTGCTACCCGCTGGCGCCCTGGTCGAACCGGATAGGCAACGGCGGTTTCGACACCCCGGATGGCTGGCTCGCACTGGCCCCCAACAGCGCCAACGACCCATTACCGATTCATGGCAGCGCCTGGCAACAAGTCTGGAGTGTTACCGAGCAGACCGCAGAGCAGGTCTGCCTGCAACTCGACAGCCAGAAGCCGTTCGCCTACCGCGCGCAACTGCGCTACACCCTGCAAGACGGCAAGCTGGGCATCGAACTGACCACTACCCACCTGGACAGTCGTGCCGCCTGGCACGGGCTGGGCTTGCACCCTTACCTGCCGCGCACGCCCCACACACGCCTGCAGGCCAAGGCTGCGCAGGTATGGCTGTGCGACGAAGCCGGTTTGCCCAGCGCCTTGCAGGACCTGCCAGCAGAATGGGATTTCCGACACGGCAACGCGCTGCCCGACACACGTCTGGACAACGGTTTCACCGGTTGGGATGGCGGCAGCATCATCAGCCAGCCGGACCTGGGCTATGAACTGCACTGCCAGGCTACCGGCAGCGACTACTTTCTGGTGTTCTGCCCGCCAGGGTTGGATTTCTTCTGCTTCGAGCCGGTCAGCCACCCAGTCAACGCACATCATTTGCCCGGGCGGCCGGGATTGAGCCTATTACGTCAGGGGGAGTCGATGGAGTTGACGATCAGTCTGCATTACAAGCCCTTGTAGCAGGCTTTATGCGTGCATGCTCCATGCCTTTCGTTACGGGGTAATCAACAGTGTTGAAAGACCGCTGACGCGGGTAACGCCGGTGGCGGTGTCGCAGCTGTCGTTCAACGTTGACTGAAGATTGCCAAGTAAAAATGTACTTGTCGCATTGGCGCCTTTATAACGGCCATCCACAATTGCCCCGACACCAACAATGGTCGTGTTCAAAGTACCAATATTATTGATCGTCGCGTTGAACTTGTAAGTGCTGGTGACTCCATCGCTCCAGCTAATGACCCATGTTCTGCTGGATGTTGGTAGCAGTAACGACTCGCAGGAAAACGTAGACTGGAAGCTTTCGCTGGACGAAGCGCTGGCAGCCAAAGGGAATGAGAGCGAAACACACGGGTTCCAACTGCTCGTCGTCGATACAACAATCGTCTGACTGGTGTTGGTCAATCCTGGCGACCAGTTTGTAGTATGGGTTCCTTTACAGGTAACCAGATTTACAGCCTCAGCCTGAGCTCGCCAAGGTGCAAAAAGAAGCCCCATACAAATGATAACCAGCAGTACACAGGCCAGCTTGGCCAGCGTAGATGAAGCACGTGCAACGTGAGTGTCCATAATGGTCTCCCTGACCTTGATAGCATCCAGATCACAGGTTAAGCAGCCAGCTGCTCATAGCGCTACTGGCAGAAATGACAGCGACTGTCTGCATGACTGGCCCGTGGTCATTGTCATGGCCGCACCTGTAAAATTCCTCCACGCCGCTCGTCATATCCTGTGATCCACTCCCCATCCCGTTGCGTAACACCTCTGCATTGCGAACCAAAACCAGACAATGGTGATCAGAAGGTGGATCATGCGCACTACTGCCAGTCTCAGGATCTTCTGTCACTTGTCCCCCCCTCACAGCGAACCGACAATAACCCGACTTTGGATTGATGAAGTCACCGCCGTGGCCCGCCAGAGGGACCGCGAAAGCTTCATGCGCATCTACGATTACTTTGCGCCGCGCTTATTGCGTTATCTGACCGGGCTGAATGTGCCGGAGGGGCAGGCTGAAGAATTGGTGCAGGAAGTGCTGCTCAAGCTGTGGCACAAGGCCGACTCCTTCGACCCGACCAAGGCCAGCCTGGGAACATGGCTGTTTCGCATTGCCCGCAATCTGTACATCGACAGCGTGCGCAAGGACCGCGGCTGGGTGCAGGTGCAGAATTCGCTGGAACAACTCGAGCGCCTGGAGGCCCCGGTAGATCGAACGCTCGATTATAGCCAGCGTCAGGAGCAACAACTGAACATTGCCATTCAGAACCTGCCTCCCGATCAGGCCCGGGTGTTGCGCATGTCGTATTTCGAAGCGCTCAGCCATCGGGAAATTTCCGAACGCCTTGGTATGCCACTGGGCACGGTGAAATCGTGCCTGCGCCTGGCGTTTCAAAAATTGCGTTCGCGGATAGAGGAATAATGATGAGCCCACGACATCATCCGGATGACGCGACTCTGGTCAGCTATGCAGCGGGAGCGCTGTCGCAGGTCCTCGCAGTGGTGACTGCGGCGCACCTTGAACGCTGTGCCGAGTGCCGTGCGCGACTCAGGCAGGCCGAAGAGATTGGCGGTGTGTTGATGCAGCAGCACATCAGCAGCGTGGTGCCACTCAAGGGCAGGTCGGCAATGCTCGCGCGTCTCGATGAACAGCAAACGGGCGCTGAACCGTCAATGTATTCGATGCCGGCAGCCAATCAGGACCCGGACTTGCTACCTGCCTGCCTGCACGCGCATTTCGGTCGACAGCTGAGCACACTGAAATGGAAGACACTGGTTCCTGGCGTGCAACGAGTACGTGCGCAAGGTATTGAACAAGGCAAGTTGATGCTGCTGAAAATCGCCCCCGGCGTCAGCATGCCGGTGCACAGCCACGACAGCGGCGAGATGACCATGGTGCTCAAGGGCGCGTACCACGACATACAGGGAGCGTTCGGGCTCAATGACGTAGCCGATCTGGACAGCCACATCCAGCACCAGCCCGTCGCCTACCCTGACCGGGAATGCATCTGCGTACTGGCGACGGAATCAAGGCTGCGCTTTCACGGGCTGCTGGCGCGGATGATGCAGCCGTTCTTCGGGATCTGAAAAACGGCTCCATAGCTGCTCTCAGCGCTGGACACTCACCCCCAGCGAAGCCAGTGCATCCCAGTAACCCGGGTAGGTCTTGCCGACGCAATCGGGGTCGAGAATGCGGATACCGGCGATCTTCAAGCCTGCCAGCGCAAAACACATGGCGATGCGATGGTCGGAGTGGGTGTCGATCAATGCATCTACCGTAGTACCTGCCAGCGCCGGGTTGGCGTGCACCAGCAGATCGTCGCCCTCTTCTACCGCAAGGCCCGGTGCGATGGCGCACAGGCCGTGGGACAGTGCTGAAATACGGTCACATTCCTTGACCCGCAGGTTGGCGATGCCGACAAAGCGCACTGGCTGACGGTTGAAGGCGGCGAGTACCGCCAGGGTCGGAATCGCGTCCTGCATTTGCGAACCGTCGATCACGGCAGGCATGTTCGGGAAGCTAGCGATGATCTGACTGGCCAGGGCATCAGGCTGAGTGAATGCGTCGCTGGCCACGCCGAGGTCGATATCGCCCTCGGTCAATGCTTGCGCGGCCCACAGGTAGGTGGCCGCCGATGCATCCGGCTCGATATGGAAGTCCGTAGCGCGATAACCAGTGGCCGAGACTTTCCAGGCGGTTTCGCCGATGGCCTGAACCTCGGCACCGAACGCCTGCATGGCCGCCAGAGTCAGGTCGACGTAACCACGTGCGCCAATCTCGCTGCCGGTCAAGGCGACTTCGACCGGGCCCTTGCCGCAGGCTCCGGCCATCAGCAATGCCGACACGTACTGGCTGGACAGATTGCCATCGATTTCAATACGTCCGGCTTCCAGGCCGCCCTTGCCCTTGATCGCCACCGGCGGGCAGCCGCTGGGCGCACTGACTTCCACACCCATGCGCTGCAAGGCATCGACCAGCGGGCCGATCGGGCGCTTGCGCATGTACTCGTCGCCGTCGACCACAAAGTCGCCTTCGAAGTTGGCCAGTGCAGCGGTCAGAAAGCGCGTTGCGGTCCCGGCGTTGCCGAGAAACAGAGCCTGCTGCGGTGCCTGCCAGTGCCCGCTGCTGGTGACCACAAAGGTGCTGTCATCCGGCTCGTCGACCTGCACGCCCATCAGACGCAGTGCTTCGGACATCACGCGGGTGTCGTCACTCTTCAGCGCGCCGGTCAGGCGGCTGGTGCCTTTGGCCAGCCCGGCGAGCAACAATGCGCGGTTGGTGATCGACTTGGAGCCCGGCGGGCTGACGCGCCCGACCAGCGGGCGCTCGACAGGCAAAACAGTGAGGGTGGCTTGAGGTCGCATGATGTCCCTGAGCGTCAGCGGAAAAATCGCGATCCTAGCACGAGCGGGATCAAGCCCGCAGTGCGGTTTTGCTGCCCCGACGAGCCAGACAGCCGTTTACTTTTGTTCAGCACCCGACAGTTGCTGCAGCTTGTCATTGGCTGCCTGCAATTGATTGCGGTTGGCTGCCACGTCGGTGACGTCATAGATCACCAGGCACACATGGCTGATCGCTCCGGTGGTTGAACGCAGCGGAAACAGCGTGGTGTTCTGGTACATGAACTCTTCGTGCCCGGTGATCGGCTGGTAATTCTTGAAGCGCACCAGATACGGCCGCTGTTCCCAGATGGTGAACGCCGGTGTGCCAAGGGTCACGACGTTATCGATTTTCTTGCTCAGCCATTGGCGGTTAACCTCCGGAAACAACTCGAAGAAGGTCTTGTCGATGGCCACATAGGGCACCACGCCAGAACGGTTTTCCATGAAGGTATTCCAGACCGTTACCCGGTAGTTCAGGTCCAGCACCACAATGCCTACGTCAATGTTCTGCGTGACGGCCAGCAACCAATGAAGCTCGTTGATTTCGATAGCGTTGCTCATGGGTCAGCTCATCATGTAGGCGAGTTTTTTGGTAAGCAGCTCGACCGAATCTTCGGTGAACAGCATCAACAGATCGAAATGAATGTTGTGGCCTTCCACGCTGTAACTGATTTCAACCGCCAGGGTCTTTTTCCAGCGCTGCTGATTGATGCGGATAAGCTCGTCGATGCCACCCTGCGCGCCCAGCAACTGTGGGTGACCTTGCGAAAACGCGATGTCGATCTGCTCGGCGATACCGCTCAGGCAGGCACCGATCAGGATCGTGGACAGGTCCAGAAGCATCTCCATGTTGGAGCTGTCGGAGTTATCGTCGCCCATCAGTTTCGACATGCCGGAGATTTCCGAGTCATGGAAAATCAGCAGCGCTTCACCTGCAATACCACCACCGATGTAGCCCTGACACACCGCCGTCAGACGCTGATCAGCATGGGCATCGGCCAGCGCCATGTGCAATTCGCCGACCTCAAGCATGTTGACGTTGGGCACCGGCAACTGCACGAACACGCCCAGCACCTTGGCCAGCAACGCCGCAGCGCGGCCCATGGCAACGTTGATGGTTTCGCGGAAGGCATCCTGAAAGCTGATCACCCCGCCCTTGTTGTTGAGGGCCGGCAGCGCAACAGGTGACACCGCCGGCTTGCCCAGCAGGCCCAAGCGTTCCAGCGTGCTCTTGAGTTCGTCCGGGTCGGCAGGTTTTTTCAGAAATGCCAGTGCGCCCAGTTCCATGACCCGGCGCACCGCTTCGTCCTGCACGTCGCCCGACACCACAATGACCTTGGTGTCGAGGTTTTCGGCACGAATCGCCGTCAAGGTCTGGTAACCGTCCATCACCGGCATGGTCAGGTCGAGCAGCACCACCTGGCCCTGGCCTTTACGGATGGCCTCAAGACCTTCCTGCCCCTGGGTAGCGAGCGTTACCGATACATCCCAATCAGCAGGCAGGGCGCGCAACAGCTGCTTTCGCGCCATGTTCGAGTCATCGCATATCAATAGTGCAAGCGTGGACATCGTGTGGTTCTCACTGCAAAAAAATCAGGCTGACAACGGCGGACAGCACGTATACGTTCGACAGCACTATCGAAATCGACTGACACTGAGCCTATAACGCTCGATCAGCAACATTCAAACTAAACCTATAGCCTTAAGTCGGCGATGTTTGCAGTTTCTGTAATTTAAGTCGCTTTCTGTTGCTGCAAATCACTACCGCGACCACCCAAACCAGCCTATTATCAAGTGATAGATTTAATAGCAATCACTCGATAGACAGGTGTGTCCATGTCTCTGCCTATAAGCGACTACCATCCGGCCCTGCCCCGGCAGGACGATTTCTGGCAGCATCTGGGTATTCCGGCCCGTGGCACGCGGCTGTACTCGGCGCTGCACGACGGTTTGCCGTATGAAGTATTCGAGCGTCTGGCGCATTACACCGACCTGAACCGCTCGACCCTGGCCGAGCATCTGGGCATCGCTCCCGCCACCTTGCAGCGACGCCTCAAGGTGCGCCGCTTCAATGCCGAGGAAAGCGATCGTCTGTTCCGCCTGGCAGCGGTTTACAAAGCGGCGCTGGACCTGTTCGAAGACGATGCCGAAGCGACCCGTCTGTGGCTGGCCAACCCGGTCTATGGGCTGGGCAATCGCAGGCCGCTGGAAATGCTCGCTACCTCAGCCGAGGCGCAGGCAGTGCTCGACCTGATCGGTCGGCTGGAACACGGTGTCGTGGCGTGATTGCAGTCTATCGACTGGTAAAGCGCAAATGGCTGGCTCAGGCGTTCGACGGTGAAGGCGCCAAGCTCTATGGCGGACGCTGGAACAGCAAAGGCAACGCCTGTGTGTACTGCGCAGGCAGCGAATCGCTGGCGCTGCTGGAAGTGCTGGTGCACCTGGGCAACGCTGGCGTGGCCCGGCATTACGCGATGCTTGAGCTGCAGATTGGCGAAGAGCACATCCTCAATGCACGGCCGGACACCCTGCCCCCCGACTGGCGAGAAGAGCCCGCACCACCGGCAACCGCCTCGTTCGGCGACGACTGGCTTGCCTCGGGTCAAAGCCTGGCGCTGGCGGTGCCCAGCGTGATCATTCCGCGTGAGTCCAACTACCTGCTCAACGTCCAGCACCCGGAATTCCTGGCCGTTGTGGCAACGGCCAGGGAGCTGGAGTTTGTGGTTGATCCGCGCCTTGGTTAAACGGGCCAGATAACTGCAAAGCGGCTCGTTGAATACACAGTTACATGCCGGACGAGCGTGCGGACCGGGTCAGTGGCTGGCAGGCGCAGTGGTCGTTGCAGGCGTTGTTTCTGCTGTCTGCGGCAACGCCATACCCTTGGGCCACAGCAACCAGATATTGCCTTTCTGTTTCATGTCACCTGCCAGCTTCCCGGCCTCATCGCCAGTGCCCCAGAACAGATCAGCGCGGACTTCACCGGCAATCGCACCGCCCGTGTCCTGCGCAGCAACCGGGCGCACCACGCTGCTGCCATCCGGCCGCGTGGTAGAGAGCCAGAGCAGGCTGCCCAGAGGAATCACCTTGCGATCGATGGCTACGCTGTAGCCCGGTGTCAGCGGCACGTTGAGCGAGCCGCGCGGGCCTTCATTGCTGTCGGGGTTACGGGCAAAAAACACATAGCTGGGGTTGCTGGCCAGCAACTCGCTGACCCGTTCCGGATGCGCTTTGGCCCAGGCAGCGATGCTGCCCATGGTCACGTCTTCCTTCTTCAACTGGCCCTGCTCCACCAGCCAGCGACCAATCGCGCGATACGGGCGGCCGTTCTGATCGGCATAGCCCAGACGCAGCTGCGAGCCATCCTCCAGACTCACGCGCCCGGAGCCCTGAATCTGCAGGAACTGCACATCCATCGGGTCGGTCAGCCAGGCAATCACCGGCGCATTCAACCCCTGCGCGTTGATCGTCGCGGCATCGTCGTAAGGCTTGAGCACCCGCCCTTCGAGCCGACCGCGCAATCGCTTGCCCTTGAGTTCGGGATAAATGCTGTCCAGATTGACCACAATCAGATCGTCCGGAATACCGTAAACCGGCACATTAGCCGTGGCGGTCTGAGTCAGGCTGCCGGGGTAGACAGGCTCGTAATAACCGGTGATGAGGCCATCGGCACTGCCGCCGTCAGCGCGCAGGCTGTAGACCTGCAACTGACTCTGCAAAAACGTGCGGATCTGCGCCGCATCCGGAGCCGCCACGAGGCTGCCTGCCGCCGCACAGGTCGGTCCCCACACGGCATCAGCCTTCAGACGAACACACGCACTGCGCCATGAGGCAAACCCGGCTTGCAAGTCGGCGTCCGACACGGCTGGCAGAGCGTCCCAACCAGCCTGGCTATAAGTAGTGTGCGGCGGTGCAGGCGGCGTCACCGGTTTATCGGACTTGTCACATGCGGTCAGCAGGGCAGCCAGCGGCAAAGCCAGCGCCAGACCCCGAAACCATGGCTTGAAAGAGAGCATCATCAGCAGCAATCCTTTTACAGCCCACAGCAGGCTGGAGGGTAAAAGGCGTCATTGTGGCTGAAGCGGACAGAGGGGCCTAGTGGGGAGCTTCATTCATCAGCAGAGCCGGGCATAGAGCCATCAAGAGCGGGTCTATCGAAGGCAGCTCCTGTCACGCCATTCAGAAAACCTCAGTAGACTGCCGCCATACTGAAAGCATCTATGTATTCACCATCCCGATAGGCAAACTTGCGGTGTGTACCCTCTATGACGAAGCCATTCTTTTTATAAAGCGCAATAGCAGGCTCGTTATCAACGAAGACTGTAAGCTCCAGGCGTTTTACATTCATCCATCGGCAGGCGGTTGCAGTCAGTTCTTTCAATAATTCGTCGCCAATGCCCTGGCGATGATGACCGTCTGCGACCCCCATCCAGAAATCAGCTACGTGCTGCCTTCGTCCCTGAAAGCGATAGAGCATGGCGCACCCGACAACGATGCCATCGCGCTCGGCAACCAGGGAAAGGCCTGAAGCGCTGCGACCTTCAACAAGTTTTTTTATGTCGTTGACTGACTGGTATGGCATCCGAAGCGTCCACCAACGGAACACCGGCTGTTCAAAAATCTGAGCCAGCGAAGACCAGTCACTGTCTGCCATCGCACGAACGATCAAACTCATTTCAGACTCCTCGCCAGACCTGTTCCGTCCAGACCCAGACGCATTCTGATTGTCGATACAACCCGCCATGCTTAACGCCCGGCGTCGCCCTTCCGGCTGCCCGTCTGTTTACTGTCAAGGCCGGCCCGGATGCGGTTCCGGATAGTCGCGGTTGATGTCGATTGGTTTGGCATACGGCCCATCCCATAGCTGCTCATGCAGAGCGCCGATGCGCTTGGCCATTGTGCTGTCGTGCATCACCACTTCCAGGTTGCGCGAGTTGTCGAGATAACCGCCGAGCCAGTTGCTGGTGCCAACCCATGCGACCTGATCATCAATGTCCATGGTCTTGCTATGGATCACGCGTGCATACGGGATGAACCCCTCGGCGGCTACGGGCAGTGTGACGATGCGCACCTGCACGTTGGGCACCAGGGCCAGACTCTTCAAATAGGCAACTTCGGGCATGCCTGTGTTCCAGTCCGACACCATGAGCTTGATCGAAACGCCACGAGCGGCGGCGCTGCGGATGGCGTTATCGATGACCGCATAGTAAGGCCGGGTTTTGTCAGGCCCGTAGGACAAGGGCGCGTAATCCAGTAACTGGACGCGAACCTCGCGGCTGGCTTGCGCCAGTAAACGCGGCAGCTCGGCCTGGGAGTCGAGTACGCCGGGCGGGTTATAGCGCTGCGGACTGGCGACCAGATAGTTGCCAGCGGGCAAAGCATTCTTGTTCGAGTGTGGCACTGGAATCGGCTTGCCTTCGGCGATGGCTGCCTGGGCAAGCCAGTCCTGATCGAACACCGCCTGCGTCTGGCGCACGACATTCGGCTCGTCAATACGCAGGCCGGTTTCATGGATGTGCTCCAGAGAGCGCCAATCGAAATTCTGACTGCCTATGAACGCCTGCCGGCCATCCACGACGATGAATTTGGCGTGAATGATGCCGCTGCCCGTGAGTTTGGCGTATGGCAGTACGCGCAAGGTGAGGTTGGGTATCGCCCGCAACCGTTCAAGGGTCTGCGGATCGGACATTTTCAGGCCTTTTTCCTCCAGCAGAAAACGGATTTTCACGCCGCGCTGCCCCGCTGCAGTCAGGCTTTCAAGCACCTTGTCCATCACCGAGCCGGGCTGGTCTGCGACATAGAACTGCTCGATATCGATACCCTTGCGGGCACCATCGAACAGCTCGCGCCAGACCTCGCCGGGCGCTCGCAGGTCAGGTGTCTGCAGGTCGGTTCCGAGCGGAACGGTGTGTACCAGCTCGAAACCTGGAATAGCGAAGTCGGCCTGAGCAAACGAGCTCGTCAGCAGTAACGCTACGATCACGGCACGGGAGCGTACAAGTACCCTACGACCTGGAAGATTAAAGAACATGCGGGCCTCATCGCTGGACGCAGGCAGGAAGGCGCATGCCAAGGGCACACGCCGGCAGGTTGATCAGGCAGTGCGGTATTTCGGTTGGACCGGGGCAGCCGAATGCTCGGTTTCATCCTGCACCCGTGCGCCGCTGGAAGCGCGGATCAACAGGATCTTGAGTTGATCGTTGATGCGTTCCAGGCTGTCCTGAAAGTAGTTGTGGAAGACCACGCAGAACAAGGCGATGGCAATACCCAGCCCGGTCGCGAACAGCGCCGTGCCGATACCGGCAGAAATCTGCCCGGGATCGGACACCCCGGCACTGGCCAGCGCCTTGAACGTGTCGATGATGCCCAGAATGGTGCCCAGCAACCCCAACAGAGGTGCAGCGGTAGTGATGGTCTCGATCAGCCAGAGGCTGCGGGCCAGCGGCGCGCGAGTGCTCAGGTACTGGGTTTCGATGACATCGTCCAGATCCCTGCGCGAGCCCTGAGCATTTTTTTGCGCAAGCACCGGCAGGACCATGCTCAGCGGCAAACCGGCCCGGCGTATCAGCGCCTCCGGCAGGTCCTTTTCACTGTGCACCGAAGCACTGAGTGCCGCTTGCAGCGCCCGTGCCTGACGGCGTACGTAAGCAAAGTAGATACCCCGCTCGATCGCGACAAAGATCGCTATCGCGATGGCGGCGTACATCACATAGAAGGTGATGTCGTGAAGCTGATTCATGTCCATGGCACAGACCTCTGGTCAATGAAGATTAGAAATTGGCTTCAAGAGAAACGGTAACGGTACGCTCGACGCCGACGATGTAGGCCGGGTCGCCGTCGCGGAAACCGCTGTAAGTGCCCGCGTTGGTTTTGGTGGTGTACACGCCGTCCAGGTACTCCTTGTCGAACAGGTTGTCGACGTTCAGACGCAAGGTGGCGTCCTTGACGATTTTCTTGTCCACCGGCAGATAGATGCCCGCGCCCAGATTGAAGATGGTGCGCCCCGGAATGCTTTCGTCATTGGTCAGGTCGCCATACAGCTTGCTGGTGAGCTTGGCGCCAAAGGTCCCGTAATAACTGCCGTCGTCGTAGCCGATGTTGGCGGCCAGCATGTTCTTTGGCACGTTGGCAAACTGCTTGCCGCTGGTAGGCAGCTCGATGGCGGCACCGTTATTGAAAACGGTCAGGTCATCCTTCTGTTTGGCACGGGTGTAGGTGTACGAGGTGTAGTAATTGAAATGGTGCGGCAGCAGGCCGCTCCACTCCAGTTCCAGCCCGCTGTTATCGACTGCACCGGCATTGATGTCGGCAAAGTCACCATTGATGTCTCTTGATGACACCTGACGGTCCTTGAACTGCATGTAGAACAGGGTGGCGGCCAGCGTCATGTCCTGTTCGGTAAAGCGCCAGCCCAGTTCGTGGTTCCAGCTGGTCTCCGGCTTGCTGTTGATGGAACCAGTGCCTGGGTCATAAAGGACGTAGTTCTGCGGTATGCGCATGTTGCGCGACAGGCTGTAGAACAACTGGTCACGCTCATCCAGCTGATACTTGAGGCCTACGTTCGGCAGCAGTTTGTTGTAGGTCTGGTCACGTTTTTCCGGCCGCTCGGTAAGGCTGCCGTGGTTATTGCCTTCACGCTCGACATTCATGTAGGCCAGGCCGCCGACCAGCGTCCAGTCCGGGGCGAAATACCAGGTGTCCTGAGCCCATACTTTTTGTGCAGGCGTCACGGTATAGCGATCACGGCCCTGGATCTCATTGCCGTTGGCATCGACCATGTAATCCGAGTCTGGCCAGATGCTTTCCGGCTTGCCGTTGCTCTTCAGGCGAATGAAAGGCTGAGTCTGCAACTGACGCGCGCGCTCATACCAGTAGCCGACTTGCACGCTGTGCTCGTCATTGACATCCCAATTGAGCTTGGTGGTAATCCCCGGACGCCAGGTCTGCGTCCGCGAAGGCCGGTAATACACGCCAGTGGTCGATGAACCATCAGCGTTATAAGCGGCAGCCGTCGGCAAGTTGCTCAGGTCGAATACACCGTTCTGGTTCGAACCGCGGTTGAGCGCATAGGAAGAACTGTTTACTCCGCTGCCGTTACCCCAGAAGTAATAGGGGATGACTGAAAGTGCCAGATTGTCGGCCAGTTTGAATTGGGTGTTGAGCACGGCGGTGAAGGTCTGGAACGGGTTTTGCGCCAGCTCGTAGTAGCTGGACAATTTGCCGTTGCTGCCCCGCGTGGGCGTCGAAGGATAAGGGTCAAACTTGCGCCCGTTCTGCTGGAACTGGCTCTTGGTGAGCTGGCTGTAGCTGTTGTTGTCCTGCTCGTGATACTTGAGGATCAGGTTAGCCGTATTGCCCGAGCCCATGTCGAAGAAGCTGTTCCACTCCACCTTGTCAGCGCGCACGGCACCGTCGCCGCGCCATTTCTGGCCTTCGGTGTGGGACATCGATAGCCAGTTGCTCAGCCCGTTGATTTCGCCGGTATTGAGCCGCGCAAAGGTCTTGTAAGTGCCATTGCTGCCTGCACTTTGTTTGACGAATGCGCCGGTTTCCTTGGTGGGCCGAATGGTCACAATGCCGATGTTGCCGCCGCTGGAACCGATGTGCGGGCCGTCACTTTCGGCAGAGCCCTGGGTGACGAAGATCTGATCGATGTTTTCCGGGTCGCCCAGCAGGTTGGAATACAGTGCATAGTTGCCGGAGTCGTTGATCGGCATACCGTCTACCGACATGCCGACCTGGTCGGAGTTGAGGCCGCGCATGGTAAAGCGAAAGCCCGACAGGCCGGTGGCATCTTCACTGGAGATATTCAGGCCCGGCGTGTACTTGAGTTTATCGATCGCGTTACCTGTTGCGGTCTGCTTGTCGAGCGCCTCCTTGGTTACCGTGGAGCGCGCCTTGATGCTCTCCTCCTGCACCATGTAGCCACCGCCAACCGTCGCCTTCCCTTGTACGCCAATGGTGCCGACGTCACTGGCACTCGAATCAGCCATGGCCATGCCGTGGCTCATGCCAGCGGCGACCAACGCAAGGTGAATTCTGGAAAACTTCATCACTCTGTTCCTTGTCAGTGCTATTGCACGCTGTAGTTGAAGGTGGCGGTGAAGCGCTGTTCGCTACGCCCGCCGAAGGCTTGTTCGGGAAACGGTTTGACTTGCTTGATGCGTCGCAGACTGTTGGCTGCCGCGCGGTTGAGCAACATGCTTGAAGCCTGGGTCTGAATGCCGGAGTCCAGCACTCGCCCCTGGCGATCAACCAACAACCACACCACGACTTCGCCGCTCGGACGCTCCAGTGAGGCCTGGCGTCCGGTCGGGTACTGTTTGTAGCCATCCAGATCGTTACGCAGCCCTTTGAGGTAGCCGCCTTCGAGGCCCTGCGTGTCTACTTTCGGCTGCGCCGGCGGCTGAGGCGGCGCGACAGCAGCGCTGGCCACAGGCTTACTGGGGGCCTGGACCGGCTCGGCGGGCTTTACTACCGCCGGGGCTGGCTTGGGCACCGGTTCCGGGCGCGGCTTGGGCTTGGGCACGGGCTTGGGGACAGGTTTAGGCACAGGCTTGGGCGGTGGCGGAGCCGGCTCGGCGTCTTCGCTTTCCACCACAGGCGGCGGTGGTGGCGGCTCTTCAGGCTGAACCGGAAGCGGCTCGGGCGGCACCACGGGCTCTGGCGCTGGAGGCTCGGGCTCGATCAACGCCAGCTCCACGGCTGACTCGTCGTAAACCGGCTCGACCTTCAGGGCCCGCGTTTGCACGCCCATCACAATCACGATGAGCGCCACCAGCGCTGGCAGGCCTGCGAGCCACTGACGTACACGAAACAGGACATACATGGTCAGGATTTACGCGTGGCAATGGAAACCGAGGTAAAGCCACCCAGACGCAAGGTGTCCATGATCTCGACCAGACGTGCGACCTCAACGCCCTTGTCACTGTTGACGATAATGGTGGTTTTAGTATCGGGCTTTTCCAGCGCCTTCAAGGCAGGCACCAGAGCTTCGACTGTGGTCGCCTTGCCATCAAGCTGTAATTCGCCGTTGAGGCCCAGGGTCAGGATCGATTTGTTCTGCGGCTTGAGCTGCTGTGAACTGCTGGCGCTCGGCAACTGGGTTTTCATCCCCAGAGCCGGAATCACGTTCAGGCTGACCAGTACGAAAAAAACCAGCAGGAACATCATCACGTCGATCATCGGGATCAGTTCGATGTGCGCCTTGCGTTTTTTAGGTTCGTCCCACGTTCTCATACCGTCCGCCCTTCTTGTCAGAGGCCGAGAATCTAGCAACCGAATATGACCGATCAGTTAGGTTTACATGACTGTTACATGGCCTTTGTAAGCACTTTTGATGGCACTAAAATGTTTCTCGCGGCTGTCACACAACCGCCATGGAAACGCGGCAACTCTTGAGCATTCAACTCAACGGAAAACCCGGGATGCTTCTCGATGTACCCAGTATCCGCACCTCACGACTATTGCTCTGCCCGTTGCGAGCCGAACAGGCCAGCGCCTTGTCGCGACTGGCTGACGACCCCGTGATTGCGAACATGACGGCCACAGTCCCCTCGCCCTATACCCTGGAGCATGCACAGGCGTTCATTGCCGATGCACCGGAACAATTCGCCGCCGGACGAACATTGAGCCTGGGGGTTCATGCCCAGGAAACCGGGGAACTGACCGGGGTCGTCTCACTGCGCCTGTCGACCTCGCATCGTAGCGGCAACCTGGGTTACTGGATCGGTGCCAATTACCGAAAGCAGGGCTACACCAGCGAGGCGGTGCAGGGTTTGCTGATGCATGGCTTCACCGTCATGAACCTCAACCGCATCGCCGGTCAGTGCTTTGCCGACAACATGGCCAGCGCCAGGGTGCTGGAGAAGTGCGGACTGTCGTATGAAGGCTGTATGAAAGAAGCATTTTTGAAGAACGGTGTTTTCAAAGACATGTTGCTGTTCGGGCTGTTGCGCTCGCAGTACGAACGATCAGAGGCCGCGCAATGACTGACTTCAACCCGGATCGCCGACGCATCATTACCGGCGTAGCCGGTGCCACGCTGTTATCGATCCTCAGCCCGTTTGCCCGCAGCGCGGGTGTCGATTATCCGTTCACGCTGGGCGTGGCATCCGGCGACCCGCTACCTGACGGCTTCGTGATCTGGACACGCCTGGCGCCACAGGTGATGACAGCCACGGGCGATGGCGGACTGAAAAAACCCGTCGAAGTGCGCTGGAAAATCGCCAGCGATGCAGCGATGACTCGTGTAGTACGTACAGGACAAGTAACCGCCCAACCGCGCTTTGCCCATTCGGTGCATGTTGAAGTAGGCGGTTTGCAGCCTGGACGCCCCTATTGGTATCAGTTCGAAGGTCTGGGCGCGCAAAGCGCCGTGGGTCAGGCCTGCACTGCGCCTCTGGCAACCGCCATGGTCTCGGCACGGTTCGGCTTCGTGTCATGTTCGCATTGGGAGGCGGGATATTTCAGCGCTTACAGGCACCTGGCTGCAGAGCGACCTGACATGGTGTTCTTTCTCGGCGACTACATCTATGAAATGAACGTCTCTCCCACAAACATACAGTTCCCGCGCCGCCATGCCACCTCAGACCCGATGGACCTGGCGGGCTATCGCAACCGATACGCGCAGTACAAGACCGACCCGGACCTGCAAGCGCTGCATGCCTGCGCGCCGAGCGTCGCCACCTGGGACGATCACGAAGTACAGAATGACTACGCCGCGCAGTGGTCGCAGGACCCGAACGTTCCGGTGGACAGCTTTCTACGTCGCAGAGCCGCCGCTTATCAGGCGTTTTACGAGCACATGCCCTTGCGCGCCAGCAGCCTGCCCAAAGGACCGGACATGCGTATTTACCGGAACCTGGATTATGGCCGCCTGGCACGCTTTCATGTGCTGGACGGTCGGCAATACCGCTCCGAACAGGCGTGCATCCAGGCCAACGGCAGCCGTCGAGGCTACGTAGCGCCCAGCGATTGCCCGGATCTGAGTGACCCGAAACGCACCATGCTCGGCTGGGAACAGGAAGCCTGGCTGGACCGCAGCTTCGCTGAATCACCTGGACAATGGAATGTCATTGCCCAGGACTTGCTGGTCGCTCCACTGGAACAGCGCAATCTCAAAACTCAGGCGCTGGGCCACTGGACCGACGGCTGGGACGGCTACGCGGCGACCCGCGAGCGCATGCTGGCATCCCTGCAACGCCAGCAGACCCGCAACCCGGTGTTCTGGGGTGGCGATATCCATTCGTTCTGGACCACCGACCTGCACGCCGATGCGGGCAATCCGGATTCCGTCGTCGTCGCCACTGAATTCGTCGGCACCTCGGTGACATCCGGCGGACCGCCATTCGACGCCTTCAACAGCATTCTGGGGCTCAACCCCCATGTGAAGTTCTTTGACAGCCGCCAGCGTGGCTACGTGGCGGTGGACCTCAGCGAGCAGCAGATGCTGACCCGCTTCCAGGTGGTGTCGGATGTGCTCGACCCCGCTGCCAGTGTGTCGACGCTCAAACGCTTTGCGGTGGAGGCTGGCAAGGCCGGGGCGGTTTCTGGGTAGGCGATTCGTAGGGAGGGCAGCACTTGGGACAGTATTGTCCACTGTGAAGAGACAGTAAAACGCACTTCAGGCGCTTTTTCCGTTTCCGGTGAACTACTAATCTGAGCCCACGTTGAACGCCACACCTTACCTACCCAAACGAAAGGACTTGACCATGAAAAACGCCCCTTACAGCCGCCTGAACAAAGATGACGCCATCGTGCTGCTGATCGATCATCAGACAGGCCTGATCTCGCTGGTACAGGACTTCTCGCCGAACGAGTTCAAGAATAACGTCCTGGCCCTGGCTGACCTGGCCCGCTTCTTCGAACTGCCGACGATCCTCACCACCAGTTTCGAACAAGGCCCCAACGGCCCTCTGGTGCCGGAACTCAAGGCCATGTTCCCCGATGCGCCATACATCGCCCGTCCGGGCCAGATCAACGCCTGGGATAACGAAGATTTTGTAAAGGCGATCAAGGCGACCGGCCGCAAGCAGTTGATCATCGCCGGGGTCGTGACTGATGTGTGCGTGACCTTTCCGACCCTGTCGGCACTGGCTGAAGGCTTTGAAGTGTTCGTGGTCACCGATGCATCCGGCACCTTCAACACCACTGTCCAGCAAGCCGCCTGGTCGCGTATGACCCAGGCAGGTGCGCAGTTGATGAACTGGTTCTCGGTGGCCTGTGAGCTGCAAGGTGACTGGCGCAACGATATCGAAGGGCTGGGCAACCTGCTGTCCGAGCGGATCCCGAACTACCGTAACCTGATGAACAGTTATTCGGCACTGACTGCTCGGTAGAGGCCCTGCGTCAAATCAACTCCCACGTATCATTGGCCTGCCTGCAGAATGTGTTCTCCTGCTTTTCAGTGGTGCCACCGTTGGCTTCCAGGCTTACAGAAAGCGGTCGACAAGTAGTCTCGGCCGCTGTTTTGCCGGAGGGCAAGGAAGAGATTGAGCCCAGATCGAATGCTTCAGTCTCTTTGCTGGCCGACACATTCATATCATCGAACCTGACTGCAGCAAGCCTCTTTCTGGTGTCGGCATCGGACTGCGTCATCACGTAGTCCTTGTGCACGTAGCCCACGGTCACGCCCTTGCGCCCTACCAGAATCCAGTCACCGGTAGAGCCCACGGCAGTGAATTGCGTATTGCCCGGCAGGCTGCCTACCTTGTCAGCGTTCATGTTCGGTGCAGAGCGCACGTTGAGGGTAGACCGGGTGACATAGGGTTGATTGATCAGCTTCATCGACGGCACGCCCTGAATGTTGGGCGTACGTTTGACATCGATGGTCCGGACCGCCTTGAACTCCGGGCCTGGCGTGATCCGGGCGCTGGCATTGGAGTGATCTGAACGCCAGATGGCAGTGGGCTGTGCCACAGGGGTTGCGGGCTGACTCAGAATTTCCTGAGTGCGCAGTGCCAGTGCCTGCTTATCCCTGTCATCGAGTAACTGACCGATGCGGTTACCGATATAGCCGCCGATGCCTGCAACGATCAGCGCGGCTGCGATCTGGCCGTTGCCCTTGCCCATCGTTGCACCGACCGCCAGACCGGCAATACCGCCGATCACAGTACCCGCCTGTTCCTTGCTGATGCCCATCTGCGCGCATCCGGTGACTGAGGTGGCGATGCTTACCGCCAGAATTGATGCAACGAGCTTCTTGCGCACGGGGCTTACTCCCTTTTGAAACGTTTCACTCGGCGTTGAGCAGAGGTCTGGTCAAGTTGTACAACATGGCTTCTGCAGACATTGCCCAATGAAAGACACCGGCCATAAGTGTCGTGCCGGCCTCGATGTCCTTGAACGCAGTGCGATAGCCTGGCGATTGAATGATTGCGTTGCCGGCGAGCAGTGGAACCACCACGATCAGGACCACCGATGCTGCTCTGACGGCGAAAAGCCTCTTCTGCATGAAGGCGCGCCGCTCGACGGTCGACAACAGCAGCCCGACAATATTGAGCGCTCCCATGAAAAGACCGCTCAGCAACGACCAGGGTACGAACCACATGTTTTTGAGGACGCTCAGGCTCTGAGCGCCATGCACATCAGTGCGCGCGACGTCGCTGGCCATGTTGCTGGCGATGCCATTGAGGTACGTGTTGAACTGACTGGGCGTGGCAAGCAGGTCCATTCCCTCGACGTAGAGCGGGCCCAGGACCTGACGCGCCATGCCGCGCACCTGCGCAGTGTTGGCCATCGCCTGACGGCTACGCAGGCCTGAAGGCATCGCCAACGCGTAGTCTTCGGCGCTCGGCTGATCCTGTTGCAGGGCTGCGTTCGGGACGGCAAGCGGCTTGCGTTTATTGCCCGCTACGCCAGAGCGCCGCAAAGCTTCTACCTTTGCGTACTCTCGGGCGATATCGTCAAAGACCGGGATGACTTCCGCTTGCAAACGGCTGTAGAGCCTATCGGCATTGCGTCGGGTATAGCCCTTGAAAACGGTTTGGGCGAAGCCCTGGAAATTGTGGCCAATCTGCTCGACGTACGAGCCCTGAACACTCATGAGTACGCCAAGGTTGGCGATGAAGGCCTTGCCCTCGCCCTTGTCGCGATATTCCTGATAGGGAATGCCGGGTATCTGCACCGAATCGTAGAGCAGACCTTTTTTCGTCACGTAGGCGTAAAGGCTGTAAACCCGCAGATCGGCTGGAAACGCTTCAGCAATCGCGTCCGGGACCACACCCTGGACCCACCAGGTCAGCGGGGCCAGTACCAGGGTACTGAGCAGGATGGAGCGCATGAGATGCTGCTGATGTCCCCATTTCCCATGAGCCCAGATACACAGGCGCCAAGCGGCCAGGCACACGCTCACAGCAGCAAGGCTCTGCCCGTATATTTCCAGCGCCTGCAGGTTTTTGAGGGGAATATCGGCGCCGGCCTTGTTCAACAACTCTGCGTTGAACAGCAAGCCACCGATCAGGCAAAGGGCATTGAGAACCGTAAGTACAGCAAGCAGCATCCAACCAATCCTTGTCAGAGTGGAACCAGTGATTCACAACACTTGAGTGCGAAGGTGACCACTGACCAACTGCGGGGCATTCTGCCTGCCGTCCAAAAATGATGCCAGAGCTATCAGGTGTTGCCGGTCGTCCGTGCCCTGCAACACCTGAAATACCGCCAGTGACGTCAGCCGCTACTTCAACTGATTGGCAAACCGACCCACGGCGCCCACCACCTGTTTGGCCCCCTCCTGAATCTCGACGATCACAGCGCCTGCCTCATTGGCCAGCAAAAGACCCTGTTCCGCTTGAGTGCGGCTGTTGGCCATGCCGCGTACCGCCTCATCGGCCAGCGACTGGTTTTGCTGCACGACGCTGACGATCTCTTCGGTCGCAGCGCTGGTGCGGCCGGCCAGTTGGCGGACTTCATCAGCAACCACGGCAAAGCCCCTGCCCTGCTCACCGGCACGTGCGGCCTCGATGGCGGCGTTGAGTGCCAGCAGATTGGTCTGCTGGGCGATGCCGCCGATGGTCTGCACGATGGAGCTGATCAACAGGGACTGCTTGCCCAGTGCTTCGATGCCCGACGATGCCGACTGCATCTCTTCGGATATCTTGCGCATGGTCTGCACAGTGTTCTGCACCACATCCGCGCCGCGCTGGGCGCTGACGTCGGTCTGCTGGGAGATTTCGAACGCCACGCTCGCGGCCTGGCTGACTTCATCTTCGCGGGCCACTTGATCGGTCACCAGCGTGGCGAACTTGACGACCTTGTAGAGTTTGCCCTGAGCATCATGAACCGGGTTGTAAGTAGCCTCCAGCCAGACCTCACGCCCGCTGCTGTCGATACGCTTGAAGCGCCCTGCGACGAACTCGCCGCGGTTGAGCATCGCCCAGAACTCCCTGTACGGAGCCAGTGAAGTTTCTGCCGGATCACAGAACATGCTGTGGTGCTTGCCCTTGATCTGCGCCAGGTTGTAACCCATGCCACGCAGAAACTGGTCATTGGCCGTGAGCACGTGGCCGCCAAGATCGAACTCGATCACTGCGGTTGAGCGCAGCAATGCCTGAATGAACGCAGAGTTCTCGGCAGCGGTCTCGACGGTCTGGGTGATGTCCGACCCGTAGCATTGCAACGTCACCAATTTGCCCTGGTCATCCAGAACCGGCTGCCACATGGCACGAATCCACACCAGACTGCCGTTGGCGTGCAGAAAACGGTAGTTGTCGATCACCGACTCGCCTTTCTGCACCGCCAGCTTGAGGTTACGGTAGCAATCGAGTTGTTTGACGTAGGACGGCACCATCTGGTCCAGATCCTTGCCCAGCAACTGCTCGGCAGTGTAGCCGAGTGCCCTGAGGAAGTTGTCATTGGCATGGGCAATGCGATTGTTGGCGTCCAGACTCAACGACACCATACGCGCGTCCATCCCTTTCTGCATTTGCCGATACATCGATAATTCGGCGTGTTGTGCCTGTAATTCCTTTTTCAAGCGAGTGTTGAACATGGCGGCACCAGTAGTGAGTTGTACTTGTGTATCGGCATAAGCGTAGACGGGATTAATGCGTTTCGTCTGATGATGGCAGATTGAATTGATGTGGGTTGCCCAGCACATATACCCGCCTCCAGGCCCCCTCATGCGGCTTGCCAATGAATGCCTAAAGCGGCTTGAGCCTGCTGCCATCGCTCAGTCAGCAACAACAGGAACCGCCGGTCGACTTCAAGACCCACACACCACACACTGATAGCACTAAGACATCATTCATGATGTCCTAATATCTCTCGATGTTAATGTACCGGTGTCACATGCTCGTTTCCGCCCTTGAACGCCCCAGCCCTGAAGATGCACAACTCCTTGCGGAGGTTGAGCAGACGATTACTTCAGGTGTGGGTGCGCTGCGCTTCAGCCGTGTGCTTGAGCGACGCTACCAGGCGGAAACCAGGCCACAGCGGCGCGAATTTCTGACGGCGGTGGGGATTGGTGGCAGCCTGATCTACAACCTGTTTCTGATCAGTGACTGGTTGATTCTGCGGGATGTATTTGTCTATGTGGCGCTGGGGCGTCTGTGCCTGATCACGCCGATGTTTATTGTGCTGTTAGTGCTGGCGCAGCGCTTTTCCACTCGCTGGGCAATGGAAACGACAGCTGCGACCGCGACGGTACTGTGCTCGCTCATGCCCATGCTGGTGATGATTCACAGCCAGAGCCCGTATCAAATCTTTTATCAACTGGGCATGCTGTTGATCATGGTCTATTGCACCATGATCCAGCAATTGCCCCTGCGCCATGCAGCCGTCGCGATGTCATGCATGCTGATCATCCAGCTGGTGACAACCTACATTGCCAATTTCGCGGACTTTGTGATCTGGCAGGCCAATGCAGTGCTGTTCGTCTCCACGGTAGCGCTGCTGTTGATGGCTTCGTATTTTCTGGAGCGCGCCAGCCGCATGAGCTACCTGTTCGCGCTTCGCGGACGCCTGCTGCAAGTGCAGTTGATGGAGTTCGCACGCACCGATGGTTTGACCCGCCTGTTCAATCGACGCTATCAGGACGAAGTGATGACCTCGGTCTGGGAACGCGCGCGTAAAACACCGGCGAACGTGGCCATCATCCTGCTGGACATCGATCACTTCAAATCCTACAACGACAACTATGGACACCCACAAGGCGATACCTGCCTCAAGTTGCTCTGTCAGAAAATCCAGCAAAGCGCGCATGAAAATGGAGCCGTGGCGTTTCGCTTCGGCGGTGAAGAGGTTCTGGTTCTGATGAATGGCGATGCCGGACAGGCCAGAGAAATGGCCGACGCCCTGCAGACCGCTGTCGCGGCGCTCAAGTTACCGCATCCGGTGCTGGGCGAAAGCGCGTTCGTGACTGTCAGCCTGGGGGTCGCTTGTGCAACCGCGCCGCAGACCACTGCCGACCATCTGATCAGCGCTGCTGACAATGCCCTCTACGCCGCTAAACGCGCAGGGCGTAACTGCGTGTGCTTTGCGTGAAATGACGCTTTGCAGGGCCTGGCTTTACCCCACATCCTTGCCGCTTTAAGCTCGTCGCGCAAACCAAGGCTAGGAGCCAGCGCATGAGCGTTCACATTGATGTCAATAACAACCCTACAGAAGAAGATCGCCTGGCGATTCTGGAACCCCTGAAGCGCTTTAACGCCGAGCAGGCGGGTGACGGCAAGGCCGAGAAAGTGGCGATGTTCATTCGCGATGATCAGACCCGGGAAATTCTCGGTGGCCTGCACGCACGCATTCTCTATCAATGGTTGTTCATCGAGCTGCTGGTGGTGCCGGAGCAAACCCGGGGGCAAGGTATGGGCTCGCGTTTGATGCAGATGGCTGAGGACCTTGCGGTCGAGAAAGGCTGTGCGGGAATCTGGCTGGATACCTTCGACTTCCAGGCTCCGGATTTCTATCGCCGCCACGGTTACACCGAGTTCGGGCAGATTGACGACTATCCGCCCGGCAGCAAGCGCTTCTTTTTCCAGAAGCGCCTGCCGGTATCAGCGTCCTGACGCTTGCGTCAGACCTTGAACTTGCCTACCAGGTTGTTGAAGGAAATCGCCAGACGAGACAGCTCCTGACTTGAAGCGCTGGTCTGGTGAGCGCCAGCAGCGGTCTGGGTGGAGAGGTCCTGAATGTTGATCAGGTTGCGATCCACCTCGCGCGCAACGTGGGACTGCTCTTCGGACGCGGTAGCAATCAGCATGTTGCGATCGTTGATTTCGGCAATGCTCTGCGCAATGCGCTCCAGCGACTGACCAGTGGCCTGAGCCAGGGATTGAGTATTGCTGGCGAGGGTACGGCTGTTGCCCATGGCTCGCACAGCCTGATCGGCACTGGCCTGCACGCTGCCTATCATGGTTTCGATTTCACCTGTGGACGCCTGAGTACGAGCGGCAAGCGCACGTACTTCGTCGGCCACCACGGCAAAGCCGCGGCCCTGTTCACCGGCGCGCGCAGCCTCGATGGCGGCGTTGAGGGCCAGCAGGTTGGTCTGTTCGGCGATACCACGGATCACGTCCAGCACCTGACCAATCTCACGAACCCGCCCGGCAAGCTCTTCAACCATTGAGGTGGAGCTGCTGATCTCGGCGCTGACGTTGTTGATCGCACTGACCGCATCACGCGCCTGATCACGCCCGGTAGCCGCTTCGGTACTGGTCCGCTTTGAGGCGTCAGAGGTAGACATGGCGTTACGCGCCACTTCTTCGACCGCAGCGGTCATTTCGGTGACCGCCGTGGCAGCCAATTGAATCTCGTCGTTCTGTCGCGTCAGGCCACGGCTGCCTTCTTCAGTAACGGCATTGAGTTCTTCAGCAGCCGAAGCAAGCTGGTCGGCGGCGCTGGAGATCTGTCCGATGGTGCTCTTCAGGCTGTTCTGCATATCACTGAGCGCCGTAAGCATCAGGCCTGCTTCATCACGGTGAGTGCTGACGATCGGCTGGGTCAGATCGCCACCGGCAATGCGCTGCGCACTGACAAGGGCAGAGGAAATGGGCGAACTGATCACACGACTGATAAACAGTGCCAAAAGGAAGGCGGCTACGAAGGCGATACCGATACCCATATACAGATTGAGATTGGCCGATGATTCTGTTTTTCCAGCGGCGATTGCACCTTCGCCTATCTGACGGTTGTTGGAGCCGACTATGATGTTCAGCTCACCCATTACGGTCAGATAGGCCTTGCGAACGTCGCCTTCGACCAGCGCCCTCGCGGCTGCAACGTCTCCGGAAAAGGCAACAGCCACAGCCCGATCGACCAGCGTCTGATAGACGGGCCAGTCCTTGTCCATCTGATCACCTGCAGCGCGCTCGTCATCTTCAAGCGGTGTCGCACGATAGGTCGCGTAAGCTTTTTCTGCTTCTGCGCGATTGTTTTTCATGCTGGCGAGAACTTCATCCTTCGCGCTTTGCGACGCATCGCTGGCGGCGACCGAAAGCAAGCGATACAAATCACGATTCTGCTCGACAACATTGATGGTGGCCTCGTTGGTTTTCGACACCGACACCAGGTTGTTGGAGAACGCAAGTTTCAGGTTGCTGGCGAGCTCACCGATCCCCCGGCTGGCAACCATGCCCACCGCGAGGGTGATAACCGCGCAGAGTGCAAATGAGATAAACAGCTTGGTGGAAAGCTTGGCGTTGTAGAACCAGTTCATGGAGAAATCTCTAGTTTTAACAGCTGGCTGAGGCTGAGCTGCGATGCTCGAGGACCGGCAGCTTCAGGCTCTGTATAAAAGTGGCTATCGGCAGCATCAAGCACCACTGAAGTGACGCTCATCCGATTGGCCGCCAAGGGCTCAGGGCGACTGGCGCAATGCTTTGAAACAGGCTGAAGGTAACGGCCCAGCGGTGTAACAAGAACTTTCCGCACTGACTGCGTTAGTATTTCCCGCCTACGATCAGTCAGAGCCATGAATCAGGATGCCGTCTTCGCCCGCCGAAAAACGTCCATTACCGTCCATCCTTGCCGGTCCGCTGTTACGCCGCCAGGAAGCCGGCCGCCTGGTACTGTGGCTGGTGGGCTCGCGCCCGCTCAAGCTGACACTGCGTCTGCGTCATGACGTTGAGAATGCAGCAGATGACTTCAACGACCATTCACTGACTGATCAGCAATGCCAGATCGTCGCGGTAGGTCGCCACGCATTCATTCATCTGATCGACCTGCAACTGGAGGCCGAGCTGCCCCTGGACACCTGGATCGATTACGACCTGTTGGTAGATGGCGAACCGGGCGGTATCGCCGAGTGGGCGCCGCACCTGCTGTACGACGGTGCCCGTTATCCGAATTTCGTAGTGCGCAGCAGCATTGATCAGCTCTTGCATGGCTCGTGTCGCAAGCCACATCACAGCGCGGCCGAGGGTCTGCTCTGCGTGGATCGCCTGTTGGCCGACAACCAGGACCCGTTGCAACGCCCTGCGCTGTTGATGATGAGCGGCGATCAGATCTACGCCGACGATGTCGCCGGGCCGATGCTGCGCGCCATTCATGTGCTGATCGAACGGCTGGGGTTGTTCGATGAGCAACTCGACGGTGCTGTTGTCGACGACAGCACCAGCCTTTATGCGCACCCGGCCAGCTATTACCAGCGTGCCGACCTGCTACCCGCCCTGAAAAGCAACGACACGCTGCGTGAGCGGTTCTTTGGTGGCACCAGCAAGCCGGTATTTACCAGCAGCACCGCGGATAACCATCTGGTCACTCTGGCGGAAGTGGTGGCGATGTACCTGCTGGTCTGGTCACCCACGCCCTGGACCCTGATCGAACCCGGCACGCCGCATCTGGAAACCGACGAAGTCGAGCGTTATGCCAGAGAGCAGCAACTGGTCGAGGATTTCACTGCGGGGCTTGAAGGCGTGGCGCGTGCGATGGCTCACCTGCCGTGCATGATGATTTTTGACGACCATGACATCACCGATGACTGGAACCTGTCGGCAAACTGGGAAGAAACCGCGTACGGCCATCCTTTCTCGAAACGCATCATCGGCAATGCCCTGCTCGCCTATCTGCTCTGTCAGGGCTGGGGCAACAATCCTGACGCACTCAATGACCTGGTCCGGCAGGCACATGAACTGAGTGCAGCGGCTGTGCGCAAGGATAACTGGCTAGACAGCCCGTCCCAGGACGCGCTGATCGATCAGTTGCTGAAGTTTCAACAGTGGCATTACGTTCTGCCGACCAGCCCGGCGCTGGTGGTACTGGATACGCGCACCCGACGCTGGCGCAGCGAATCGAATTTCAATCACCCGTCCGGCCTGCTGGACTGGGAAGCACTCAGTGAACTGCAACAGGAGCTGATCGATCACAAATCGGCGATTATCGTGTCAGCTGCCCCCGTGTTCGGCGTCAAGTTAATTGAGGCGATACAGCGTGTCTTCAGTTGGTGCGGCTATCCGTTGCTGGTCGACGCGGAAAACTGGATGGCGCATCGTGGCGCAGCCAACGTCATTCTGAACATCTTTCGCCACTCCAGAACTCCGGGCAATTACGTGATTCTGTCGGGTGATGTGCATTACTCGTTCGTCTACGAAATCCTGATCCGTCAACGCAGTGGCGGGCCTCACATCTGGCAAATAACCAGCAGTGGCATCAAGAATGAATTCCCCCGTCGTCTGCTGGACACTTTTGATCGACTGAATCGCTGGTTATACTCTCCCCGCTCACCTCTTAACTGGTTCACCAAGCGCCGCCTGATGAAGGTTGTCCCGCGCACGCCCGAGCACAGCAAGGCCGGTGAACGCTTATGGAACTCGGCAGGTGTCGGGCAGGTAATGTTCAATGAACAAGGCCAGCCGACCCTGATCAACCAACTCAATGCCAACGGTGACGCGCCTACCTGTTTCGTCAAACCGCAAGACTACAGAGACGAGCGGTCTGACACAGATCGCGGTTTTCTGGAAAGCAACCGGGAAACAAGGGATAGTCACCGCTAAACTTATCGGCAATTGCCGGGTCGATAGTTGCTACCGGTCAGGTTTGCGGCACACCCTGGCAAGCATTATTTCCTGGAGAGCGCCCCCGTGATAACCAATCAACGCATAGCCAGACTCAACGCCTGGGGCGCGCATGGCTTCACCGCCACCGGCGTCGTCCTTGCGTTCCTGGCTACCATTGCACTATTCAACAACGAACCCAAAGCCTGCCTGCTGTGGCTGGGCGCTGCCCTGATCGTGGATGGCGTAGACGGCTCACTGGCTCGCAAGGTCAATACCACGTCGGTACTGCCGCACTTCGATGGCTCGGTGCTAGACCTGGTCATCGACTATCTGACCTACGTGTTCATTCCGGCACTGTTCATCTATCGCTACATACCGGTGCCGGATTACACGTTGCTGCTCAGCGTATCGGTGATCCTGGTGTCGTCGCTGTTCTGCTTCTGCAACGTCGACATGAAAAGCAAGGACAACTACTTTCAGGGCTTTCCCGCCGCATGGAACGTAGTCGCCCTGTGCCTCTACATTCTTTCGCCCGCGCCGTGGCTGACGTTCATCACCATCATCGCCCTGGCATTGCTGACCCTGACCCGCATGAAGTTTCTGCACCCGTTTCGTGTGCGTCGTTTCATGCCGATCAACATCGCAGTTACCACCGTGTGGTTGTTGTCCAGCGCGCTGCTGATCATCAACCACCCGCACAATGGCCCTGTAGTCATGGGCCTGTGGCTGGCGATGTCGGCGTATTTTCTCGGAATTTGTATCTGGAGAACGTCGCTGGAATGGCTGGGCCGGCTTAAAGCCTGACGCCGAGGCCAGAACAAAAAGCTCGCTGATCGCCTTGCACGGTCAGCGAGCTTTTTTATGTGTGCTCTATTTACTCTCGGCCTGCACCTCGGCAGCAGGCGGGATTTTGCCGAAGTGGTACGTTGTAAAGCAGCAAAGCCCCAACCCGCCAAGGGCCAACAGGCCACCGACGATACCGACATTGGCAACCCCGAGATGGCTGCTGACCACGCTGCCGAGCAGCGCACCGCCACCAATACCGATATTGAAGATGCCCGAGAACAGCGCCATCGCCACGTCGGTCGCATCCGGTGCCAGCGAGAGCACGCGCGCCTGCAAGGTCAGCCCGAAGCACATGATCGCCATGCCCCAGATAATGGTCAGCGTGCCGAGCGTCGCCGCGTCACCGGAAAGGGGCAACAGCATCAGCAGGCAAACGGTCAGCGTGCCAATGGCGGTGATCAATAGCCCGTTAGGAAAGCGGTCGCTGAACAGGCTGAAGATGATCGAGCCCATGATTCCTGCACCGCCAAAGACCAGCAGCAGAATCGTGGTCATTTCGCCGCTGAGTCGGGACACAGTCTGGGTGAACGGCTCGATATAGCTGTAGGCGGTGAAATGAGCGGTCACCACAATCGCGGTCAGCAGGTAGATCGCCATTAACCGTGGGCGTTTGAACAGGATCGGCAGACTGCGCAACGAGCCGGAGTTCTGGCTGGGCAGCAAAGGCAGAGCGCGAGCCAACAGGAAGACTACCAGCGCAGCAATGCCGGCGATGCCCAGAAAGGTAGTCCGCCAGCCCAGGGCTTCACCCAGCACGCGGCCCAGCGGAATACCCAGCACCATCGCCAGCGACGTACCGGTTGCCAGCAGGCCAAGCGCCTGAACCTGCTTGCCGGGCGGTGCGATACGCACGGCCAGCGACGCCGTGACCGACCAGAACACCGCATGTGCAAAGGCGATACCGACCCGGCTCACCAGCAGGATTGCGAAGCTGGGGGAGATTGCGGAGAGTACATGGCTGACCACAAACAGGCCGAACACGAACATCAGCAACTTGCGGCGCTCGATGTTGCGCGTCGCCAGCATCATCGGCAACGACATCAGCGACACGACCCAGGCATAGATCGTGAGCATCAGCCCGACCTGGGCCGGGGTCATCTCGAAGCTCTGGCCGATGTTACTCAGCAGACCGATCGGCACGAACTCGGTGGTATTGAAAATGAAGGCCGCCAAGGCCAGCGCGAATACGCCAAGCCAGCTACCTGCCTGCTCGTTTGGAGGTGAAGTTATCAAGAATCACAACGCCCTGAAAATGTTCCGACCCGAAGGCCGATCGCCACGCGTGAATACGCACGCCTGACACCTGTATGGAAAACCGCGGCTCGCCCCACTGAAAAACCAACGCAAAAACGCTCCGCTCGACCTTCTGAATCGGGCGCAGTGTGCAAAGTGGATTATTGTGGATATGGGGGGTAAGCCAGATGACACGAATTCTACGGACCGCCAGAGTGGATCACAACCCGTGCACTCATAACAGACTTTACAAATGACCGCCGGTCGTCAGCCGTCAAGGAAGCGCTGGCGGTTCTCGGGCGACGGCAACAGACAGTGATCATAGCGCCCGAACAGGCGATATCGGTTGAGCGCGATACGGTTGTAGGCCCAGTCCATTAGAAAGCGTGGAAAAATACCCAGCACTTTCAGCAGCGGCCACGGCGCGGGCAACAGCCCCATGATGTGCAGAAAGGCATCCGAGCGTACAAACACCCGATTGTTAACGATGACCGCGATAGTATGAAAATCGTCGAGCGGCAGCCCGGCCCACTTCAGCAATGCCTGCCCCTGCTCCGACTGTACGGCGGCCAAGCGCAGACGCTGGTGCGGATCATGGCGAATCAGAAACTTCACCACACCATTGCACAGTTTGCAGACGCCATCGAACAGCACGACACATTCATCGGGTTTCAGATACGGGGCGGGGGTAGTCGTCAGCACGGTATTCACCTGTTCAGGAAAAACAGCCCTGGCGCGCCCGGAAACATGAACGCCCCGCCAGTCGAAGGACCGGCGAGGCGTTCAGGCTAAAGCCATTGCCCGACAGAATCAAACCTTGCGGACGAACTCCGACTTCAGCTTCATCGCGCCGATGCCGTCGATCTTGCAATCGATGTCATGGTCGCCATCGACCAGACGGATGTTCTTGACCTTGGTACCGACCTTGACCACCAACGAAGAGCCTTTGACTTTCAGGTCCTTGATCACGGTAATGGTATCGCCGTCCTGCAGCACATTGCCCGTGGAGTCCTTGATGACTTTCACGTCGTCGGCTGCATCGGCGCCAGCAGCGTCTGCAGACCATTCATGGGCGCATTCCGGGCAGATCAGCAGGCTGCCGTCTTCGTAGGTGTATTCGGAATTGCATTTCGGGCAGGACGGTAAGCTCACAATGGTTCTCGCATCGAGGAGGGTAAAACCATGCATTATAAAGGGCTTTTCCTGTTTCAGGTGGGAAGAGACTGATCTGTCGTCATAAACCGGCTTCAGCCATTGGACAGAAGCGAATACCTGAACTAAAAAATACACCACTCTCTCCTGCAATTCCCTTCTGATCCTTCATCCCCGACGCCTGCGCCCCGCGTTGGCGGTAGCTATTGCAGCGCGCATTTACCGCCTTTACCACTTCCTGTATCGAGCACACTTCATGGGCATTCCTCATAACCCGGCGCTCGCCTATCGACCCGAAATCGATGGTCTGCGCGCGTTCGCGGTGATCCCGGTCATCCTGTATCACGCGGGTTTACCGTTATTCAGCGGTGGATTCGTAGGGGTCGACATCTTTTTTGTGATCTCTGGCTATCTGATCACCTCGATCATTCTTGCGCAGATGCTCAAAGGCAGACTCTCGCTGATCGATTTCTACGAACGGCGCGCCCGGCGCATTCTGCCAGCGCTGTTCGTGATGATGCTGGTCTGCCTGCCTGTCGCGTGGTTGACGCTCGACCCGTCTGACCTGAAATACTTCGCCAAGAGCCTGGTAGCGGTGCCGACCTTCTCTTCCAACCTACTGTTCTGGCTGGAAAGCGGCTATTTCGACGCAACCGCTGAACTCAAACCCTTGCTGCACACCTGGACGCTCGCAGTAGAGGAGCAGTACTACCTGTTTTTCCCACCGCTACTGATGCTGGCCTGGAGCATGGGCCGCAAGTGGCTGGTTGTACTGCTGATCGCCGCCGCCCTGACGAGCCTGGCGCTGGCGGAGCTGGGGGCGCGTCATAACGCCAGCACCGCTTTTTATCTGTTGCCTGCACGCGCCTGGGAATTGCTGACGGGCTCGTTCATCGCCTTCTACTTTGCCTGGCGCACGCGTAGCGTCGATAGCGCCAGCCATCTTGATCAGGCGGCGACGCTGCTGGGCATTCTGCTGATCGGTTATGCCGTGATTTGTTTCGACAGCAGTACACCCTTCCCAGGCCTCAGCGCGCTGGTGCCTGTGCTGGGCGCGGCGTTGATCATTGTCTTCGCCAATGGCCAGACCTGGGTCGGCAACGCGCTGAGCTCACGGGTAACGGTCCTGATCGGCATGATCAGTTACAGCGCCTATTTGTGGCATCAGCCCGTCTTTGCCTTCGCTCGTCAGCGCAGCCTGATTGAGCCGGACCTGCCGCTGATGCTGGCGTTGACCGTGCTCTCGCTGCTGCTGGCCTGGCTGAGCTGGCGCTTCGTCGAGCAGCCCTTTCGCAAGGCCGGTGCATTCAACCGCCGTCAGATCTTCGCCTCGGCAGGCGTTGCTTCGACGCTATTTGTCGTGCTGGGGCTGGTCGGCTATCTCAATAACGGCTTTAGCCAGCGCTTCGCTGTCGATCCGGCGATGCATCAGGCATTTGTCGACCCGCAGATACGCGAAAGATGCGACCGGAACCTTGATAGCCAAGGCTGGAATGTCGATTTTTGCCTGTTCGGCCTTGCCGACAGCAACGTCGTACCGGAGATGGCCCTGTTTGGTGACAGCCATTCCGAGGCCCTGTTATCGACGTTTGACGCCGCCGCGCGGGATTTGGGCAGAACAGTCGCGCATATCGGTCTGGGCGGCTGCCTGCCCTTGCTCGGCGTGGACATCGCCAATGGCAACTACCCTGCCGGGGTATGCGAGACGCTGGCCAATCGCGAGTTTGAATACGTGAAGCAGCGTCAGATCAAAAAGGTCGTGCTGGTGGCACGCTGGACGCTGTACACCGACGGCGATTACGGCGAACGGAAGATGAGCAAGTATTTCCTGACCTCCCGCAGCCACCCGGAAAAAAACCGGGAAACCTCGCGAGCAGTGTTCCGGCAGGCATTTGAAACCACGATAAAGGCCTACCGCGATATCGGCACCGAGGTATTCATCGTCGCGCAGGTGCCGCAGCAATTGATCAATCCCGAGAGCCTCTACTACCGCCTGGCCCGGGATGCCTCGGGCAGTGATGCGCAGAAACTGCAGCGGGTCAGTGAACTGTCGGTGCCAGTCGAAAAACATGCTCTGTTGCAACGCTTCACTCGAGAACTGTTCCTGCACGCCAGCCAGGCGAAGCAGATCAGGTTGATCACCCTGGATGACGCCTTTTGCAAGGACAAGCAATGCCTGATTGGCGACATGAACTCGTACTACAAGGACTTCAATCACCTCAACGCCAAGGGCGCAGGCCTGCTTGCTGGTCAGATCAGCCATATTCTTGACCAGTGACAGGGTTTTATCAGGCGGCATTGTCTGTAATGCTGATACCCGCACAGACGCCCGAGGACCATCGCATGACCGCCGCCAGCTTCGCCCCGTTTCAGGATCTGGCCAGCCTGCTGATCCCGCACACTCATGCAGAGAAAATCGATGGCGCGCACGACGTCTCGCACTTGCTGCGCGTCTGGAAAAACGTCTGCGCTATCCGTGACCGGGAAGGCGGCGATGCCCGCGTACTGATCGCCGCCACACTGTTACACGACTGTGTTTCGGTCGAGAAAGATTCACCGTTTCGCTCCAGCGCTTCGCGACTGGCGGCAGTACGGGCCAGCGAATTGCTTACCGAGATGGGGTGGGACGAAGAAAGTATCGCTGCGGTTGCCCATGCTATCGAAGCGCACAGTTTTTCGGCGGCGATAACTCCGTTGACGCTGGAAGCCCGAATTCTGCAGGACGCCGACCGCCTGGACTCTCTGGGCATGATCGGCGTAGCTCGAACCTTTTACGTATCGGGGCGGATGGGCAGACAGCTTTACGAACCGAACGACCCGCATGCCAGCCAGCGCCCGCATGACGACATGAACTTCGCCGCCGACCATTTTCATACCAAGCTGCTGCACCTCGCCGACAGCTTTCAAACCGATACCGGGACACAGATGGCGAAGATCAGGCACGACCGGCTGAAGCGCTTTCTGGATGAACTGATGGAGGAAATCGGTGCGCCCAAGCCATGAGTGCTTGCCTGTTTTCAACATAAACATCAGATGTCACAAAGACATCACACAACTGCCCTATAAACGGCTCTCCGAGAAGGTCTGTGTGTTTATAGGGGTTGTGTGCCGTGAAAAGATTTATGCCTCGTTTCCTGCGTCGGCAAACCACAAGGCCAACACTATTGCGCCGCTTCAGGATCACCCTGCGTTTGGTGATCTGTTTCGGTATCACTTCCCTGCTGATGGTCGCGCTGGGGGCTTTCTGCCTGCTGCAGATGCAGGAGATCCGCAATCAGGGCGAAGCCGTTGAGAGTGGAGCGCTGCCCAGTATCGCCATGGCCGATGCCATCGCCATCGGCCTGGTCAAACTGCGCAGCGAGACCACCCGGCTGATCGCCAATGCCGACGATCCGGGTGCGGTCATCAACAGCAAGATCAATGTCGAACAGCTCAAGAACGAAGTCGAGAAAGGTTTCTCGGAATACCTTGCGCGCGTTCAATCGGGCACTGAACATGACTCTATCGTCGCCTTGCAGGATGCCTATAAGGCGTTCATGCCCGGCTTGCAGGATCAGATCACGCTGATCGAGCAGAACAAGCTGGACGAGGCCAGAATGTTGGCCAATACCATGCTCGCGCTGCAAGGCGACCTTATGGACATGCAGGTGCAGTTACTGCGCGAGCTGAACAAACAGAGCGCTGCCGCCGCCGTAGAGTCAGCAGGCACCCGCTACGAGCAGGCACGAATCATTGCGCTGAGCGTCATCGCCGTCGTGTTGGCTCTGACCCTGCTGCTGGCCTGGCGTTTGAGCGTCAGCATCATTCACCCGGTCCGCCAGGCTTTGCACATTGCCAGCACCATTGCCGATGGTGATCTGACAGAGCACCGGATACCGGATGGCAAGGACGAGACCGCGCAGTTGCTGATCACGCTGGGGCGCATGCGCACTAACCTGCACGGCACGATTGATCAGATATACGCAGCGGCGACGCAGTTGTCGCAGTCGGTCCAGGAGATGGGCACCATCGCCGAAGCCAGTGCGCTCAATCTGCAATTGCAGAACAACGAAATCGAGCAGGCCGCGGTCGCCGTCAACCAGATGAGTCAGGCGGCCATCGAAGTAGCAGGCAACGCCAGCAGCACCGTGACCGAATCACAGGCGTCGACCCAGGCGGCAGCGCAAGGACAGGAAAAACTGTCGGCGACGATTCTTTCGATCAAACAACTGACTGAAAACGTGCTGGACTCCTCGCATCAGGCTGAAGGACTGGCCGAGCGCACACAGAGCATCAGCAGCATCCTCGATGTGATTCGCGCAATCGCCAACCAGACCAACCTGCTGGCCCTGAACGCCGCCATTGAGGCAGCCCGGGCGGGCGAAGCCGGGCGCGGATTTGCCGTGGTGGCTGATGAGGTCCGTTCACTGGCGCAACGCACCAGCGCCTCGACAGCCGAAATCGAAGGGCTGATCAACGGCGTGCAGCAAAGCACTCAGCAAACGGCCAGCTCGTTGCGTCACACGGCAACGCAAGCCAGCCTGACGCTTGAGCAAGCTGCATCAACTGGCGAAGCATTGACTGTGATCATCCATTCAACAGCCACCATCAACGACCGCAACCTGCTGATTGCCAGTGCAGCAGAACAGCAAGCCCAGGTCGCGACTGAAGTAGACCGCAACCTGAGCAGTATCCGCGACCTGTCGAGCCAGACAGCGTCAGGCGCGCAGCAGACCACCGTGGCGAGCAATTCGCTGTCGATGCTGGCGACTGACCTGAACCTGATGGTGCAGCGCTTCGTGCTGTGATGCCCTGCCTGCCGCCAACCAGTCGTCGCGAAAACAGACTGGCTGGCGATAGTGCAACCTGAGGGCGGCTATCAGTCCTGCGGACGCAGACGGTACTGCGGCGGCAGCTGCTCGAAACCGCTGATGGTCACGTCGAGGCTTTTCCAGCGACCGTCCTTGATGCCGTAGATGCAGCCATGCACAGACAGGCTCTGCCCACGGTGCCAGGCGTTCTGCACAATGCTGGTGTGACCGACGTTGGCCACTTGCTGAATCACGTTCAGCTCACACAGACGGTCGACACGTTCTTCCTCGGTCGGCAGCTTGGCCAGCACTTCACGGTTTTCGTAATACAGATCACGAATCGTGCGCAGCCAGCCGTCGATCAGGCCGAACTGGCGGTCCTGCATGGACGCGCGTACACCGCCGCAACCATAGTGGCCCGTCACCAGAATGTGTTTGACCTTCAACACGTCCACTGCGTACTGGATCACCGACAGGCAGTTGAGGTCGGTGTGCAACACAACGTTGGCCACGTTGCGATGGACGAACAGATCGCCGGGCAGCATGCCGACGATTTCGTTGGCCGGGACACGTGCATCCGAACAACCGATCCACAGGAACTCAGGCGTTTGCTGGCGGGCCAGCTTGGCGAAAAACTCTGGGTCTTCCTGCTTTATCGCATCGGCCCAGCGTGCATTGTTATCAATCAGGTCTTGTAGCTCGTTCATGCTTTGACGCCTCGATAATGATGCCCAGCCTTGGACTGGAGTCGAATCCTTCAAGTCACGCCTGTTTGCCACTACTGACAAAATTCACCAAAGCTCGTCGGTCAACAAAAAGGAATCTTCAAAGTCGTGGCCGGTCAACTTTTTACGACCACCCCAAATGAGGATTTGTCATGAACGATTCACGCCGCCCATTCGGTGCGACCCAGCCGGAACCCATTGATGACAACGAAGACCGCATGGGCTCTATGAAAACACTCGACTTCAATGAAGATGAGACCGCCCGTATCGGTGATCTTATCCCTGAAGACCAACTGCAACATGAAATTCCGGATCAGCGTGTGCGTGAGGCAGGCCTGACCGGTGCATCGACTGACGATCACCATTCGACCGATGACGATCTGTCTCCGGAAACCCTGATCCACGAAGACGGTGCCCGTTCACCGAACGAGCAGGGCGAAGACGATCCTGCCGATCTGGACCTGACGGTAGTCGATGAAGATGACATCGGCGGTGGCAACGGGCTCGACGAGGAGGAGCTGGCCATTCTTGACCCGCTGGACGGCAACACCCAGCGCTGACCGCCAGCACTATTCGAAAAGCGTGCAGGCCATGACCACAGCGTCTTCGCGGCCGCCGACTGCCGGGTAGTAATCGCGACGCCGGCCTATCTCGTTGAAACCGTAGTTTTCATACAGACGATAGGCTGGACGATTACTGTCACGCAGTTCCAGAAAGCATTCCCGAGCGTTTAGCTGATAAGCACGCTTCATCAGATGATCCAGCAGCAGCAAGCCAAGACCACGACCCTGATTTTCAGGTTTGACGGTGATGTTGAGCAGATGCGCTTCATCGATGATGACCTGAATCACACCGTGCCCGACCTGCTGCGCGCCTTCGAACATCAGCCAGATCTCATAGGACTTGAGGCCATCGAGAAAGATGCCGCGTGTCCAGGGATGGCTGAAGGCTGCGTATTCGATTTTCAGCACCGCATCCATGTCGGCTTCGGTCATGGGGCGGAAGGTTACGGCATCACTCATCGATCGATTTCCAGCGCGTCATCAGCCGACGCATGGCTTTCCAGACATCGGCCTTGCGCTCAGGCTCGTCCATCATTAATTCGAGACCCGGCAACGCCCAGGCAGTACCCAGACCTTCGATCTGCAATTCGCGGTTATAGGATTCGGCGTCGGCTTCACCGGCGAACTTCATCGATGGCAAACCGATCAGCCACAGGCACGCACAGGGTTCGTCCTCAAGCCGGGCACCGACAAAGCCTTGCACGAAGTCGCGCGCCGCTTCCGGCCCCTGATCCATCTGGCCACGCACCAGCAGCGGCCAGCGCACCGGTTCGCCGATAATCTGCGGGCTGTCGGGCAGACCGGCAGCGCGCAGCATGTCCTTGAGCAGCAGGTAGGACGGATCGCGGCTCTGAAACGGCTGACCGGTGGTCAGTTCTACCAACAGCATGCAACGGCCGGCACGCAGCAATTGCAGGGCAAAACGCGGTGGCGGCACAACTGCGGCCTTGGGCGGCGCAGGCGCGGCCTCCTCGACCGGGGCAACGGTGCGCGTGCTGGCCAGTGACGGACGCGGCACCTCGACCTTCGGGCGCTCGGGCTGCCGGGCGATCGGCACAACGTTCGCAGCTTCGACCGGCGCAGCGTGCGCAGATGGCGCGGCAGCAGGCGCAATGTTCTGCACCTCTAGCGGCGGCGGTAACGGCGCAAGCAGCTCCGGACGCGAGGGCGCAGCGAATGGCAGTTCTGTGCGCGGCAGCCAGTTGACCACCTGCATGGCGGTCAAATAAGCGCGGCGACGGGACTCGTTGAGCAAGGGTCAGCCACCTGTGGATAAGTTAAGCGCGCAATTCTAGCGTTGTTCGCCTTTTTGCGCTGCAGCATATCGCCCGCAGGTGAAATATCAGGCGACTGATGCAGTACAATTGCCGCTTTTCACTTGCCAACAGTCGGCCTAACGATGATCGAACCCAAGCGCGTCCTGCGCGCCCTTGCCGAGCACTGGGCGCTACTCGAGCCCTTATGCGAACACTTCGACCAGGGTACGTTGAGCCTGAGCGAGCTGCGCCTGCAATTGGGCGCTCAGCAGCAGGACAGCACCCCGCAAGACATCACCAACCTGCTGGACGTGTGGATTCGTCTGGACATTCTGGTGCCCGTCGCGAAAAGTCCGAACCGCTTTGAGCTCAACGCACAGATCCATGACTTCCTGTCCTACCTGCGCCGCGAGCACCGGCTGGGCCTGTGCCTGGAAATCGAGGCTTATCTGCGCCATCTGGAGCGCCTGGCCGGTTACATTCAGGACGCGTTCGATATTCGCGATGCCAATGATCTGGCCAGGCAGTTGCGACTGCTGGACATGCGGGTGCGCGACGTTCTCAAGAAGCTCGCCAACGACGAACAGGCACTGGTCGCGGTAGCCGACCGGGCCAAGACCAGCGACCGGCAGATCCCCTTGCGCCAGCGGTATGCAGAAGTTCTGGCCACCTGGGATGAATACGTCGAGCCGATGATTCAACTGGTCAATGCCGACGGCGCTTTCGAACAGGGTGTGCGCAAGGTCGAGAATGTGCTGCTGCGCCTGCTGACCGAGCAACAACGCCTCGGTCATCTGGTCGATGACGACATGCTGCTGCGCACCCATGCGCGCATTCTGGAGATGCAGACCAGCGCCCAGCTGACCTTGCGTCATGCACGCGAGCTGCTGTTGCCGCTGCGCGAGGAGGCACGTCGCCACAACGCGGTGACTCGTGGCGCGGCGCTGGCCTTGTCGGCGATTCGGCGCAAGGGTCTGGACGCAGTGCCACAGGCCGCCATGCCATTGTTTACCCGCCCGCAAAGTACCTTTCTGGGCAGCGCGAGTCAGGTCGAGGCTTACGTCTATGCCTTGGCGCGCTTTGAACCCAAGCCTGCGAAATTCCCCAAGGCCAGTGGTACACGCAAGGGCGAACCGCCCCGCGCGCCACGTACGGTCAAGGAAATGCTCGAGCGCTGCGAAAGCGCCCTGCCGATGCCTGACCTGATGGTCTGGCTGCTGGAGCAGGAACCGACCGGCGAAACCGACGAGCTGTTGTACTGGTTCTCGCGGTTGTCGCGGGACAAGCGCTTCGCCCGTGAACGCCTCGAGCGTCGCGAATATTTCACCCGGGAGCACCGCGTCAGCCTGCGCTCCTTTGCCCTGCTCGCCGCAAAAGACGAGCAGCCAGAGCATTCCGAGAGCCCTGTTCATGCATCTTGATCTATCCGAAATGTCCCAGCTCGCGCCGATCTTTCGCGAGCTGTTCAAGGGCTATCACATCAGCCGCCGTGACCCGGAGCTGTATGCCCAACTCTCCAACTGCCAGGACCAGTACCGCGCGCTGTTCAAGGCATTGGGCTACGAACTGATCTGCGACACCCGTGGCTTCTACTATTTCGTGCCTGAACTGGCCGCCGCGCAGGTCAACAAGACCGCTCAACGTCTGGCGCTGTTCACCTTCATCCTCGTCGAGCATCTGGCCGATCAGGGCCGTGACCCGATGGCCGTACTGGATGGCGGCAGTCTGGGCCGCGACGAACTGCCTTCGATGCTGGAAAAGTACCGGGACCTGTTTCTTCAGGCGGAAGTGCAGACCCAGGAAGAGCTGGAAGAGAAGATCATGCGCCGCATGACGCAACTGGGTTTTGCCAGTGAAGAGGTCGGTATCTACCGCTTCCTGCCGCCGATGCACCGTTTTCTCGATGTGTGCCTGTCGGTGCAACAGGACCGCGATCTGGCGGCCAGTCTGCATAGCGCCCTGCCACTGCCAACGCCTGTGCTCATCGATGATGACAGCGACGAGAAGCTGCTGGAAACCGATGACCCGCTGGACCTGGCTGAATTCGGTGAAGAAACCGAGGAAGAGGCACTGGCCCGGGCAATCGCCGATGAGCAACGACAGGAGATGGACACATGAGCCAGGAACGTTATGGCATCCGCCGCTTTGCCCTGTTGAACACCGCCGGTTACAGCCTCGGCCTGTTCCCGCTGGAAAACCCGCTGTCGGTGTATGGGGCGAACAACCTGGGCAAGAGCGCCTCGATCAACGCCCTGCAATTCCCGATTCTGGCGCGCATGTCGGACATGAGCTTCGGCAAGTACAGCCTTGAGCAGTCCCGGCGCTTCTACTTTGCCACCGACACCAGTTACATTCTGGTGGAAGTCTCCCTGCCCCACGGCCCGCATGTAATTGGCGTGGTAGGCCGCGGCCCGGGTGGCGGTTTCGGCCATCAGTTCTTCGCCTATGCCGGCGAGCTGGACCTGGGTCATTACCAGAAGAACGACACCTGCCTGCGTCAGAAAGAGCTGTTCAGCAACCTGGAAAGCCAGGGCCTGAAAGCCTACGAACTCAAGCCGGACGAGCTGCGCCGCCTGTTGGTCGGCGGTCATACCTCGATCCCGCTGGACCTGACCCTGATCCCGCTGCGCTCCACCAGCGAGCAGAGCCTGAAGACGTTCCGCGCGCTGTTCATCAACCTGCTGCACATGCGTGAAATCACGGCAGCCAAACTCAAGCAGCTGTTTCTCGATGCGTTTGAGCACAGCCTGCGCTCGGGCAGCGTCGACTACATTGCCGCCTGTGAAGAAGCTTTCCGCGACGTGCGGCGCATGGAACAGGATTACAACTCGCTGGTATTGGCTGGCCCGCTGGTCGAGGCGCTGGCTGCCGGGGTCAAACAGCGTGATCTGTTGCGTGGCAAACTGCATCGTCTGTCGCCGATCCTTGATTCACTGCTTGGCACCTGGTCGGACTACTCCGGCGCGCGCAAGGAAGAACTGGTCGCTCAGGCCGAGCATTACCGTGCTCAGCAGGATGAGATGCAGAACGATCAGCGCAGCAGCACTCAGGAACTGATGCGTCTGGAGCGCGAGATCAGCAGCATCCAGCGCTGGGTCGGCGAGCTGTCGGTGCTGAAGAATCGTTTTGCGCTGGTCGATGACGTCAAGGTGCTGGAGCAGCAACTGCTCGCAGCCAAGGATGCTCACGATGAACTGGCCGGTGCACTGGCCCAGTCGCGGCAGTTCAGCGCCGAAGATCTGGACGAGCGTCTGCGCGATCTGGAGAAACGCCTCAAGTCGGTCAAACAACAGCTCGACCATGCGGACAACAACAGTTACGCCCGTCTGCGTGAAGAGTTCTCCCAGCCGGACGTAGAACGCCTGATGCGCCTGTTCAACAGCGCGCTGTTCAGCTTGCCATTGGGTGAGCAAGGCATTGCGCTGGACGATGGCGATGCGTGGGTAAAATCGCTGGAGACCATTCTGGATGGCTTCAAAGGCGATCAATTCACCGTACCCGGACTGACCATCAACCTGTCGAGCATCGAACCTCCTGCCCTGCAGGCGCTGGCCGATCGTGCTGCGCTGCGCGATCAGAAAGAGCGCCTGGAAAAAGAACTCAAGCAACTGAAAACCCAGCAGGCTGTGGCCGCCGACCGCGCGGCGAGCAAGACCCAGACCGAGGCGCTGTATCAACAGGTGCTGGATGCTCAAAAAGCACTTGAAGACTTCCGCCGCTGCCAGACCTTGAGCGCGGAGGAGTCCGGCAAGCTGGAAGAGCTGGCGCAGATGGAAGCCGCTCAGGATGAACTGAAACGCTCCAGCGATGCATTCACCGAACGCGTCCAGCAGCTCTCGGCCAAGCTGCAACTGATCGCCCGTCAGATTGGTGACATGGAATCCAAGCAACGCACGCTGGACGACGCGCTACGTCGCCGCCAGTTGTTGCCTGCGGATCTGCCGTTCGGCACGCCGTTCATGGACCCGATTGATGATTCCATGGATAACCTGTTGCCACTGCTCAACGACTACCAGGACAGCTGGCAAGGTCTGTTGCGCAGCGATGGGCAGATCGAAGCGCTGTATGCCCAGGTTCGCCTCAAGGGCGTGGCCAAGTTCGACAGCGAGGACGACATGGAGCGTCGCCTGCAACTGCTGATCAATGCCTACGCACACCGTACCGATGAGGCGCTCACACTGGGCAAGGCTCGTCGCGCTGCGGTTACTGACATCGCCCGTACCCTGCGAAACATTCGTAGTGACTACGACAGCCTTGAGCATCAACTGGCACTGTTCAACCGCGAGATCAACAAACGTCAGGTGTCGAACCTGGCAAGCTTCCGTATCGTGCTCGCCCCTAACAAGGAAGCGCTCAAGCACATCGACCAGATTATCCACAGCGCCGGGCAATATGAAGAAGGCGAGACGCTGTCTGTCTTCGACCTGAGCCAGAGCGCCGAGCAGGACAACAAGAACGAAGAGGCCAAGGAATATCTGGCGCGACTTGTGGCTGCCAATCATAACCAGTTGGGCTTGAAGGACTTGTTCGAACTGGCATTCGAGATCACCAAGGTCAATGGTCAGCCGGTTATCCACACCGATATCGACGGCGCAGCGTCCAACGGCACGACGATGACCATCAAGGCATTGACCAACATGTACCTGTTGCTGCACTTGATGGATCGGGATCAGGCTGGTCGGGTGCGCTTGCCTTATTACCTGGACGAAGCAGCAGACATCGATGAGAAGAACCAGGCTGCGCTGCTGGAAACGAGCCTGCAACTGGGCTTCGTTCCGATTCTGGCAAGTGTGAAGCCACAGGTATCGGCCCATGTGGCCATCGACCTGGAAGGTGGCAGCGGGCCTAACGGGATATACATCGATGAAGCTGACTGGAAATACATTCAGCGTCGTGACGATGTCAAGCCAGCGGTACCAGAGCTGGCTTCGTAAGGGCCGTTAGCTGTAGCCAGAAGGCCGCATGAGAATGCGGCCTTTTTTATTGTCTTTGAATTGAGTGAGGCCATAGTGCAGGCCTTGCACAAACAGACTCTTTATTCATTGAATTCACAATGGGGTGCAGCAAACACGCATAGGATTGCGAGAGGCAGGCCTGGAGTGACCTCATGAAAACCATACTGTTGACGGTCTTGCTGACCGTTGCTGCAACAGCGCATGCAACCGACTACTACGTTGCCCCCAATGGCGATGATCATGCTGCCGGTACAAAAGCCGCACCGTTGCGATCCATCATGCGTGCACAGCAAGCCGCAAAAGCTGGCGACACGGTGTACTTTCGCGGCGGAGTCTATGCCTACACAGCAGGCATCAACAGCTGCGCTACCCGTACAGACACCGTCAATGCCATCACCCTGAACAACAGCGGCAGCGAAAACAAACCTATACGTTATTGGGCCTATCCGGGCGAAACACCGGTTTTCGATTTCTCGGCCATGAAAGACGATTGTCGCGTCAAAGGCTTCAACGTTACCGGTAGCTGGTTACACCTGAAGGGGCTGGAGGTAACGGGCGTGCCGCAGCAGCCGGATAACCATCTCAATCACGAGTCCTGGGGTATCTGGAACAGCGGCAGCCACAACACTTTCGAGCAACTCAACTTGCATCACAACATGGGGCCAGGCCTGTTCATTCAGAACGGCGGTTATAACCTGGTACTCAATACCGACTCCCACCACAACTACGATCCTTACACCTCAAACGGCGCAGGTCAGAGCGCTGACGGCTTCGGCGCACATATCAAGGCGGGCCATCCAGGCAACGTATTTCGCGGTTGCAGAGCCTGGGCCAATTCCGACGACGGCTTTGACCTGATCAATGCCTTCTCGCCGGTAACCATCGAAAACTCGTGGGCATGGCAGCAAGGCTACCTGCCTGGCACGCACACCAAACTTGAGGCGGGCAACGGCAATGGCATCAAAGCGGGCGGATACGGTGGCAAGTATGTGCCCAACGGTGTGAAACATATCGTCCGTAATTCAGTTGCCTTCGACAACAAATCCGCCGGTTTCTACGCCAATCACCATACATTGGCACTGGACTTCATCAACAACACGGCTTTTTCCAATGGCGCAAACTACAACATGGCAGGTATCGCGCCAGATGGCTCGCTGATCCCTCTCGGCCACCTGCTCAACAATATTGCCTACAAGGGACGGTTGACCGTAAACAGCGAAGGACTGGATATGGCCCAGAACTCATGGGCATTGCCAACGCCTGTAACCGACGCTGACTTTGAAGATGTCTCGGACACTGGTTGGGATGCGAAGCGCCAGCCAGACGGAAGCCTGCCAGTGCTGAGCAGCTTCCATCTGCGCCCCGGCAGCAGGCTGGCAGGCATGGGGGCGTTCAACTGAGCTGAGGGAATCCCTGGCTCCAATGCAGAGGTTTGTGGAACCCCAGACAAACAAAAACCCTCAACGCGTAAGCGATGAGGGTTTCTGGAATTTAATCTTGACGATGACCTACTCTCACATGGGGA
>NZ_JAWHOP010000017.1:0-45797 GCF_032586995.1 Pseudomonas syringae group sp. J248-6
GTCCCCTTCGTCTAGTGGCCTAGGACACCGCCCTTTCACGGCGGTAACAGGGGTTCGAGTCCCCTAGGGGACGCCACGATTTCCCGCTCTGCGGGACCAAGGGTCATTCGATTATTGAATGGCCCTTTTGTTTTTTCAGGGTTTGAAAAATCCTTCCTTTCAGATTCTTGCTGTTTCCATACACAAATCCAACTGACCCTCGCGCCAATGCTTCGGTGGCCTGCATCAGATGACGCAAGGCGTCACGTCTGTACTGCATCATGCCTCGCCGAAGTTACTGCACATAAAAACGCTTTTTTCGCCACGATGGCACTCGCAGAACCCCAAGTGTGACGCGTAGCGCCACAAAGAGGACGCAGAGCGTCCAGAACTGCATGCCGACGCGGAGCATCGGCACGATAGTCAACATTACGGGCATTGCAGACCGTCGTGTGAACGAGGTTAATGAACCGCTACACTCTCCGCACACCAAATTCACTCAAGCAGGAGCACGCATGGTCTGGGATCGGGCAACGCCTTTCGTCATTGATCTGAACGTCGGCGCTGAAGACATCGACGGGCTGGGGCATGCCAATAATGCCGTGTACGTCTCCTGGCTGGAGCGCTGTGCCTGGCGGCATTCGCAGTATCTGGGCCTGGACCTGACCGAATACCGGCGTCTGGACCGGGCCATGGCGGTGGTCAGACACGAGATCGACTACCTGGCCAGTGCCTATGAGAACGATGAACTGCAACTGGCGACCTGGATCGTCGATTGGGATCGCCGCCTGAAAATGACCCGTTGCTTTCAGCTCAAGCGGCCCGCCGACAACCTGACGTTGCTGCGCGCGCAAACCACCTTTGTCTGTATCGAGCTGTCCAGCGGTCGGCCCAAGCGCATGCCTGCCGAGTTCATTGACGGCTACGGCGCAGCCATCCCTGACGGCACCGTTCCCAATCCGCACGCCGGGCAGTAAACTGCCGGACTTTTTTTCGAGTGTGACCCATGCAAATTGCTCTGGCGCCCATGGAGGGGTTGGTCGACGACATCCTGCGCGATGCCCTGACGAAAGTAGGTGGTATCGACTGGTGCGTGACCGAATTCATTCGGGTGTCCGAGCGTTTGATGCCTGCACACTACTTTTACAAATACGCTTCGGAATTCCACAAAGGCGCGAAGACCGACGCAGGCACGCCTTTGCGGCTCCAGCTGTTGGGCTCCGACCCAGTATGTCTGGCCGAGAACGCCGCGTTCGCCTGTGAGTTGGGTGCACCGGTACTGGACCTCAACTTCGGCTGCCCGGCCAAGACCGTCAACCGCTCGCGTGGCGGCGCAATTCTGCTCAAAGAGCCGGAACTGCTGCATTCCATCGTCAGCCAGGTACGCCGTGCCGTGCCCAAACATATTCCTGTAACAGCCAAGATGCGTCTGGGTTACGAAAACACCGATGGCGCGCTGGACTGTGCCCGGGCACTGGCTGACGGCGGGGCAGAGCAGATAGTCGTTCACGCACGCACCAAGGTCGACGGCTACAAGCCGCCCGCGCACTGGGAGTGGATTGCGCGCATTCAGGAAGTGGTCAAGGTCCCAGTGGTGGCCAACGGTGAAATCTGGACCGTTGACGATTGGCGTCGTTGCCGGGAAATATGCGGCGCACGCGACATCATGATTGGTCGCGGCTTGGTGGCGCGCCCTGATCTGGCCCGGCAGATTGCTGCGGCACAGAAGGGTGAAGAGGTCGTGCCGATGACCTGGGACGAGTTGCAGCCGATGCTGCGCGCTTTCTGGCAGGCCTGTCTGATCAAAATGACGCTCATTCAGGCGCCGGGTCGTCTCAAGCAATGGTTGGTGCTGCTGACCAAGAGCTACCCTGAGGCGACCCTGATGTTCAATGCGCTACGCCGCGAAACCGACTGTGATCGAATCGGTGTGATGTTGGGCTGCCTGCCCGGCGGCTTACCCCAAACCTAACCCCGACGAACGGTCAAAAAAAACCTGAAAAAAGTCTCTTGAAAAGTGAATGGGTAGCCCTATTTTGGTGATCAAGCGATGCCGGATACGGGTCGCGTAAACCACTCGCTGACAAACAGGAGAACTTATCATGGCGACTGCATTTTCACTGGCCCCACTCTTTCGTCATTCCGTGGGTTTCGACCGCTTCAACGACCTTTTCGAGTCGGCGGCACGAAATGAGACAGCCAGCGGTTACCCTCCCTACAACGTGGAGCGGCATACCGATGATCATTACCGGATCGTGATTGCTGCAGCAGGCATGCAAGAGCAGGACCTTGAACTACAAGTCGAGAAGGGCGTATTGACCGTGATCGGCAACAAGCGCGAGCAGGAAGCCGACAACGTGACCTATCTGCATCAGGGTATTGCCCGGCGTGAATTCAAGCTGTCGTTCAGGCTGGCCGACAATATCGAGGTCAAAGGTGCCGACTTGTCTCACGGGCTGTTGAGCATCGACCTGGTGCGCAACGTGCCGGAAGAGGCAAAACCAAAGCGCATTCCGCTCAATACCCAGAAAGTACTGGGCAGCTAATCAGTTGTTCTATAGAAGAGGCGCCTTCGGGCGCCTTTTCTGTCTTCACTCCAGAGACGCACTTTCCTGTAACTGCCGCTTGAGCTGCAGCAGGTTCTCGAACTGCGGCCCCGGCAGCGGTTCGCTGAACAGGTAGCCTTGATAGTTGTAACAGCCCACTCTTTCCAGGAACGCCAGCTGCTCCGGCGTTTCGACACCTTCAGCGATGACGTTAAGGTTGAGGCTCTGAGCCATGGCCACGATGGCGCGGATGATTTCTGCATCGTTGGGGTCGCTGGTGGCGTCCTGAACGAAGGACTGGTCTATCTTCAGCGTATCCACCGGCAAGCGCTTGAGGTAAGTCAGTGAGGAATAGCCGGTGCCGAAGTCGTCCATCGCAAAGCTCACGCCCAATTCCTTCAGGCTGCGCATTTTGAGGATGGTGTCATCAAGGTTCTGGATGACAATGCCCTCGGTGATTTCCAGCTTGAGCATGGAGGCAGGCAACTGGTGCAACTTGAGGCTGTGTTGCACACGCTCGATAAAATCGTTCTGGCGGAACTGACGCGGGCTGATATTGACGCCCATCAGGAATTTGTTTTTCGAGATCAGCCCCTGCTTTAAAAGCAGGCCGCCGGTTTTGCAGGCTTCGTCCAGAATGTGGCTGCCGACCTCCAGAATCATCCCGCTTTCTTCAAGTATCTGGACAAACTGATCAGGCGACAGCAACCCGTATTCGGGGTGGTCCCAGCGCAGCAGCGCCTCTGCGCCGGTAATGTACTGGTCCCGGCAATCGATCTGGGCCTGGAAGTGCAGCTGGAATTCGTTGCGGGTCAGCGCCAGTCGCAAGTCGTTTTCAAGACGCAGGCGCTGGCTGACGGCCTGCTGCATGGACACATGGAAAAACTGTGACGCATTGCGTCCGGAATCCTTGGCGCGATACAGCGCAATATCGGCCCGTTTGAGCAAATCGGCAGGGGCCAGGCCATCGTCCGGAATCAGAACGATGCCGATGCTCGGCGTGACCTGTAGGCGATGACCGTCGAGGAACATCGGCTCGGCCAGCAGCTCGCGAAGGTTGTCGGCCAGCACGCGGACCTGCTGAGTGACTTCATCGCGGGTGCCGTCCAGCCCGCAGATCAGCACCACGAACTCGTCACCGCCCAGGCGGGCCACGGTGTCCTCTTGGCGTACGCTGGCCTCCAGGCGCGCGGCAATGATACTCAGCACGCTGTCGCCCACCGGGTGGCCGAGTGAGTCATTGATGTGCTTGAAATGGTCCAGGTCAAGAAACAGCAGGGCACCGCGCAGGTTCTGGTGCTGGAGCAGCGAGACTTGCTGGCTGAGGCGGTCCATCAGCAGCGCGCGGTTGGGCAGCCCGGTGAGCGGGTCGTGATAAGCCAGATGCTGAACCTGTGCCTGGGCGGTTTTCAGCTGGCCGATGTCTCGGGCGTTCATCAGCAGGCAGGCGGTATTGTTCAGGGTGATGAACTCGACCGAGATGTCCAGCACCAGAGGCGCGCCGTGCTTGTCCTGGCCATTCATTTCGCGATGATGCACGCGGCCTTTCTGGCGTAGTTCGTCAATCATGTACTCGCGCTGCACGGTGTCGGACCAGATACCGATTTCGTGGGCTGTGCGACCCAGGACTTCCTTAGCGCTGAAGCCGGTCAGGCGACAGAAGCCGTCATTGACCTCTACATAGCGGCCGGACTCGATTTCAGTGATGGTGATCGAGTCCGGGCTTGAATGAAATGCCTTGGCAAACTTCTCCTCGCTGGCCTCCAGCGCCGACTGGACGCACTGTTGAGTGATGTCCAGCACGGTTCCGGACAGCTTCACGGCCTGGCCATGTTCATTGCGATAGATTCGTGCACGGCTTTCAAGCAGGCGCGATGTGCCGTTTTGCAACTGAAACCGGTAGGTCACCTGCAGGCAATCCTGCTGGTTTTCCAGTGCTGCAGCATAAACTGCGCGCATGCGCCGGCGCTCTTCAGCGGGCAGGCTGCCGAAGAACTGCCGGCCATCCTCGTCGAAGGGCAGCGCCGCCATGCCATGCAGCGCAGACGCACGCGCCGAGGCTTGCAGCCGGTTGCCGGTGATGTCCAGATCCCAGGTGCCCATCTGCGCCAGTTCCAGCGCCAGTTCCAGACGGTCCCGGGTTTGCTGGAGGGCGCGCTCCGCGCCTGTCGGCGGCAGACTGGGGGCGGCTGCCTGTGCAGGGGCTTTCAGCACGGAGTTATCCGGTGGATTGGACATGTGATCACGAGCCTTTAATCGAAAGAACCGATAGAGCGATCAGTCTGCGGTTTGCAGCATGGTCTACCCACTATGTCTGCGCATCGAGCAGTTTCATGAATGCTCTTGCTGCATTCGATAGCGTGCGTTCGGTATGCAGGATGTAGCCTAGCTGGCGATTGAGTTGCACGCCCGGTAATGGAATGCGCGCCACTTGTTCGTCAAGCATAGTGCGTGGCAGAACGCTCCAGGCAAGGCCGATGGAGACCATCATCTTGATGGTCTCCATATAATTGGTACTCATCGCGATGTTGGGCTTGAGGCCCTGGGCTTCGCACAAGCCGCTGACAATGTGATGGGTAAACGTGTTACCGCCCGGAAATACTGCCGGATAGCGCACGACATCCTCCAGTTTCATGGGGCCGCTGTTGGCCAGCGGATGCTCCGGTGCCGCGACGAAGTCCAGCGGGTCGTCCCACACGGGCACCGCGCGGATCAGCGTATGCGGTTCGGGTGCGAGTGTAATGACTGCCAGTTCGGCGCGCCCGTGAAGAATTTCCTCATAGGCAATTTCCGAGTCCAGGAACTGAATGTCCAGTGCGACCTTTGGATAGGTACGGGTAAATGCCCGTAATACCGGGGGCAGGCGATGCAGACCGATGTGATGACTGGTCGCCAGAGTCAGCCGTCCGGTGACTTCGCCGGTCAGGTTGGTCAGCGCGCGGCGAGTGTCATCCAGCACGTTGAGAATCTGATAGGCACGCGGCAGCAGGGCGCGCCCGGCCTCGGTGAGGCTGACTTCCCGGCCCAAGCGGTCGAACAGGCGCACATTCAATTGTTGCTCCAGACCGGCAATGCGCTTGCTGATGGCCGGTTGAGTCAGGTAGAGGCGTTCGCCTGCCCCGGAAAAGCTACCGGTCTCGGCGATGGCAATAAAAGCATTAAGGTTGGCGAGATCCATGGTCGGATTCCATTTGGTTATCCAAAGTATGAAAATTATGAATTTGAGTTATTTAAGCATATTCCATAGGATGACCGCACAAGCCAAGGGGTCATCGTCACGATTGCCCAAGGCATAGAAACAAGCTGATGAGGAAGTACGTCCGATGGCCGGGAAAACGCTCTACGACAAGCTCTGGGATTCGCATTTGGTCAAGCAGCGCGACGACGGTTCGGCGCTGATCTACATTGACCGCCATATCATCCACGAAGTGACCTCGCCGCAAGCGTTCGAAGGCCTGCGGCTGGCAAAGCGCAAGCCATGGCGGATCGACTCGATCATCGCCACGCCTGACCATAACGTTCCGACCACCTCGGAACGCAAGGGGGGTATCGACGCCATTGAAGATCAGGTGTCGCGGCTGCAGGTGCAGACCCTCGATGACAACTGCGACGAGTACGGCATTACCGAATTCAAGATGAACGACCCGCGTCAGGGCATCGTTCACGTGATCGGCCCGGAGCAGGGCGCAACCCTGCCAGGCATGAGCGTGGTCTGCGGTGACTCGCACACCTCGACCCACGGCGCGTTTGGTGCGCTGGCGCACGGTATCGGCACTTCCGAGGTCGAGCACGTGCTCGCGACTCAGTGCCTGGTTGCCAAGAAAATGAAGAACATGCTGGTCTCGGTCGAAGGGCAACTGCCGTTCGGCGTGACAGCAAAAGACATCGTGCTGGCCGTGATCGGCAAGATCGGTACGGCGGGCGGTAACGGTTACGCCATCGAGTTCGCTGGCAGCGCGATTCGCGACCTGTCTATCGAAGGCCGCATGACCATCTGCAACATGTCCATCGAAGCCGGTGCCCGGGTCGGCATGGTTGCCACCGACGAAAAGACCGTCGAGTACGTCAAGGGTCGTCCGTTTGCTCCTAAAGGTGCGGAATGGGACCTGGCAGTCGAGGCCTGGAAGGATCTGGTTTCCGACGCTGACGCTGTATTCGACACCGTGGTCAGGCTGGACGCCGCGCAGATCAAGCCACAGGTCAGCTGGGGCACTTCGCCGGAAATGGTGCTTGCCGTCGATCAAAACGTGCCGGACCCTGCGCAAGAGCCGGATCTGGTCAAGCGTGGCTCCATCGAGCGCGCCTTGAAGTACATGGGCCTGAAAGCCAATCAGCCGATCACCGATATCCAGCTGGACCGGGTGTTCATCGGTTCCTGCACCAACTCGCGGATCGAAGACCTGCGCGCGGCTGCCGACGTCGCCAAGGGCCGCAAGGTGGCCGCGACCATCAAGCAGGCCATCGTGGTGCCGGGTTCGGGCCTGATCAAGGAACAGGCCGAGAAGGAAGGGCTGGACAAGGTGTTCATCGAAGCCGGTTTTGAATGGCGTGAGCCGGGCTGCTCGATGTGCCTGGCGATGAACCCGGACCGCCTGGGTTCCGGCGAGCACTGTGCATCCACTTCCAACCGCAACTTCGAAGGCCGTCAGGGCGCTGGCGGCCGCACGCATCTGGTAAGCCCTGCGATGGCTGCCGCGGCGGCGGTCAATGGCCGTTTCATTGACGTTCGCGACTTGATCCAGCTCTGAGGAATCCAGCATGAAAGCCTTTACCCAGCACAATGGCCTGGTCGCTCCTCTGGATCGTGCCAATGTCGACACCGACCAGATCATCCCCAAGCAGTTCCTCAAGTCGATCAAGCGCACGGGTTTTGGCCCGAACCTGTTCGATGAGTGGCGTTATCTGGATGTGGGGCAGCCGTATCAGGACAACTCCAAGCGTCCGCTGAACCATGACTTCGTGCTCAACCATGAGCGTTACCAGGGTGCAAGCGTACTGCTGGCTCGGGAAAACTTCGGTTGTGGCTCCAGTCGCGAGCATGCGCCGTGGGCACTGGAAGAGTATGGTTTCTGCGCGATTATTGCGCCGAGCTACGCGGACATTTTCTTCAACAACAGCTTCAAGAACGGCCTGTTGCCGATCATTCTGTCTGAAGCCGAGGTCGACGAGCTGTTCAAGCAGGTCGAGGCCAGCCCCGGCTACCAGTTGAGCATTGATCTGCAGGCGCAGACCGTGACCCGTCCCGACGGCAAGGTGCTGAGCTTTGAAATCGATGCGTTCCGCAAACATTGCCTGCTCAATGGCCTGGACGACATCGGCCTGACGCTGATGGACGCTGACGCCATTGCCAGTTTCGAAAGCAGGCACCGCGCCAGTCAGCCGTGGCTGTTCCGCGACTGATTGATTCATCGCAACCTGTCTGTTTGCCAGCAAGGGGCCCTGCGCCTTGCTGGCAAAAGTGTTTAAGACAGGTGATAAATTTTTCGCCGCTGCGAGCGTTATAAACAGGCGTTGTTCACGACGCCGATGCACAAAATCGAGGATGTTATGAGCAAGCAGATTCTGATTCTCCCAGGTGATGGTATTGGTCCGGAAATCATGACCGAAGCGGTCAAGGTGCTGGAACTGGCCAACGAAAAGTATCAGCTGGGCTTTGAATTGACCCACGACGTGATCGGCGGCGCAGCCATCGACAAACACGGCGTGCCGCTGGCAGACGAGACCCTGGATCGCGCCCGTGCGGCCGATGCCGTACTGCTGGGCGCAGTCGGCGGCCCGAAATGGGACACCATCGAGCGCGACATCCGTCCTGAACGCGGTCTGCTGAAAATTCGTTCGCAACTGGGCCTGTTTGGCAATCTGCGTCCGGCGATCCTTTACCCGCAACTGGCGGATGCGTCGAGCCTCAAGCCGGAAATCGTTGCCGGTCTGGACATCCTGATCGTCCGCGAACTGACCGGTGGCATCTACTTCGGCGCGCCACGCGGCACTCGCGTGCTGGATAATGGCGAGCGTCAGGCCTATGACACGCTGCCGTACAGCGAAAGCGAGATCCGCCGCATTGCCAAGGTCGGTTTCGACATGGCCATGGTGCGTGGCAAAAAGCTCTGCTCGGTAGACAAGGCCAACGTGCTGGCGTCCAGCCAGCTGTGGCGCGAAATCGTCGAGCAGGTGGCCAAGGATTACCCTGAAGTCGAACTCAGCCACATGTATGTCGATAACGCCGCCATGCAGCTGGTTCGTGCGCCCAAGCAGTTCGATGTAATCGTGACCGACAACCTGTTCGGCGACATTCTGTCCGATCAGGCGTCGATGCTCACCGGTTCCATCGGCATGCTGCCGTCGGCTTCGCTGGACACCGCCAACAAGGGCATGTACGAGCCTTGTCATGGTTCGGCGCCGGACATCGCCGGCAAAGGCATTGCCAACCCGCTGGCGACCATTCTGTCGGTATCGATGATGCTGCGTTACAGCTTCAACCTGACCGATGCTGCTGACGCCATCGAGAAGGCGGTCAGCGTGGTACTGGATCAGGGCATTCGCACCGGCGACATCTGGTCGGAAGGCAAAGTCAAAGTCGGTACGCAGGAAATGGGCGATGCAGTAGTCGCCGCGCTGCGGAATCTGTAATCTCTCTGGCCCGCCGCCTGCTGTGCATGCGCAGAGCGGTGGTCCCACTTTTATTCAAGGTGTAGTTGCGATGAAACGTGTAGGTCTGATCGGTTGGCGCGGCATGGTCGGTTCCGTGCTCATGCAGCGGATGCGGGAAGAGCAGGACTTCGATCTCATTGAGCCGGTGTTTTTCACTACTTCCAATGTCGGTGGCCAGGCGCCTTCGGTGGGCAAGGATGTTGCGCCACTGAAAGACGCCTACAGCATCGACGAGCTGAAAACCCTGGACGTAGTGCTGACCTGTCAGGGTGGCGACTACACCAATGAGGTGTTCCCCAAGCTGCGCGAAGCCGGCTGGCAGGGTTACTGGATCGATGCCGCCTCCAGTCTGCGCATGCAGGATGACGCCGTTATCGTGCTCGACCCTGTGAACCGCAAGGTCATCGATCAGCAGCTGGATGCGGGCACCAAAAACTATATCGGCGGCAACTGCACGGTCAGCCTGATGCTGATGGGCCTGGGCGGTCTGTTCGACGCCGGGCTGGTCGAGTGGATGAACGTCATGACCTATCAGGCGGCCTCCGGAGCCGGCGCGCAGAACATGCGTGAGCTGATCAGGCAGATGGGCGCCGTGCATGCCTCGGTGGCCGATGATCTGGCCAACCCGGCCAGCGCCATTCTGGATATCGACCGCAAGGTGGCTGAAGCCATGCGCAGCGAGTCGTTCCCGACCGAGAATTTCGGCGTGCCACTGGCGGGCAGTCTGATCCCGTGGATCGACAAGGCGCTGCCGAACGGCCAGAGCCGCGAAGAGTGGAAAGGCCAGGCCGAGACCAACAAGATTCTCGGTCGCTTCAAGAGCCCGATCCCGGTCGACGGCATTTGCGTACGCATCGGTGCCATGCGTTGCCACAGCCAGGCGCTGACCATCAAGCTGAACAAGGATGTGCCGATTGCGGACATCGAAGGCTTGATCAGCCAGCACAACCCTTGGGTCAAGCTGGTGCCGAACAACCGTGAAGCCAGCATGCACGAGCTGAGCCCGACTGCCGTAACCGGCACCATGAGTATTCCGGTGGGCCGTTTGCGTAAACTGAACATGGGTTCGCAGTACCTGGGTGCCTTTACCGTGGGTGACCAGCTGTTGTGGGGCGCGGCAGAGCCGCTGCGCCGCATGCTGAGAATCCTGCTGGAGCGTTGAGGCTTCGGTTTTACAGCAAACCCGCTTTCCGAAAGGAAGGCGGGTTTTTTAGTGCCTGATACTTTTGATTGACTGTCTTTTTTCCCTATATATGGGATTGAAATTTACATATTGAGATAAGTGTAACAACGGGTTTATAGTCGTCCTGCACTCACTTCCAAAAAAACAACAGGTGACGCAATGCAGGCGCAATTGATCGCGCTCGATTGGGGGACAACCTCACTTCGTGCTTATCGACTTGGCGAACATGGCCAGGTACTGGAACAGCGCGCATTGAGCGCGGGCATCATGCAGTTGCCGACCACGCCGCGGCTGATCGCGGGGCAGTTCTGCAGTGACGGTTTCGAACTGGCCTTTGACCAGGCGTGCGGCGACTGGCTCGATGCCCAACCGGACCTGCCGGTGATTGCCTGTGGCATGGTCGGCAGCGCACAGGGCTGGCGCGAGGCGGCTTACCGGGAAACGCCGGCCAGCGTCAATGAGCTGAGCGCAGCGCTGCAGACGGTGCGCAGCGTGCGCGGCGTGACGGTGCACATCATCCCCGGCGTCCTGCAACGCTCGACCCTGCCCAACGTCATGCGTGGCGAAGAAACCCAGGTGCTGGGTGTGCTGGCCGGCCTCGACGCCGGGCAGAGCAGCCAGCAGCTGCTGATCGGTCTGCCCGGCAGCCACTCCAAATGGGTGCAGGTAGAACGGGGTCGCATTGTTCACTTCGACACCTTCATGACCGGCGAGGTCTACGCCGCGCTCTGCGCGCACACTATTCTGGGACGCACCATGCAGCCTTCGGAGGCGTTCGACGAGCAGGCGTTTGACCGCGGCTTGTCGATTGCCCTGTCCGACGCGGGCTCTGCCGGGCCGCTATCGACGATTTTCAGCACACGAACGCTCGGCCTTACCGGGCATTTGGCTGCCAGTGCGCAACCTGACTATCTTTCCGGCCTGTTGATTGGCCATGAACTGGGCGCCATCGCCAGGCTGCATCTGCACAACCACGAACAATTGCCTGCGGTGGTCCTCATCGGCAGCGATTCGCTGTGCACGCGCTATGCACGCGGGCTGGCCGTTTGTGGCTTTCCCGGCGTGACATTGGCCGAGCAGGCGACCGAGCGCGGCCTCTGGCAGGTCGCCGTTCAAGCCGGCCTGATCGCGCGCCGCTCGTCCCAACACATTCAAGAGGTGTGACATGCTCAAGCAAGCATTGAAGGAAAACGGTCTGGTCGCAATTCTGCGCGGCCTGCGTCCCGAAGAAGCGCCTGCGATTGGCGATGTGTTGTACGAGGCCGGGTTTCGGGTCATCGAAGTGCCGCTCAACTCTCCACAGCCGTTCGACAGCATCCGTTTGTTGCGCCAGCAACTGCCAGCCGATTGCCTGATCGGTGCGGGAACGGTGCTGACCCCGGAGCAGGTGACTCAGGTCAAGGATGCCGGAGGCCAGGTGATTGTCATGCCGCACAGCGATGCGAAGGTGCTGCGTGCAGCCAAGGCTGCCGGGCTGTTCCTCTCACCAGGCGTGGCGACGCCGACCGAAGCCTTTGCCGCGCTGGCCGAAGGGGCTGATGTGCTGAAGCTGTTTCCTGCCGAGCAGATGTCGCCCGCGGTGGTCAAGGCGTGGCTGGCGGTATTGCCCAAGGGCACGATTCTGCTGCCGGTCGGGGGGATCTCGCCGGACAACATGAAGGTGTTCCTCGATGCCGGCGTGAAAGGCTTTGGCCTGGGCTCCGGGCTGTTCAAGCCAGGCATGAGCACCTCTGACGTTACCGGGCGCGCCCAGGCCTATGTGGCTGCCTGGAAGCAGCACAGCGCAGCGCTTGCAGACTGACCGGCGCCGGTAGTCGTTATCCAATAAGAGAATCAACAAGAGAAACCGCACCCATGAAAATCACCAAACTCACCACGTTCATCGTTCCGCCGCGCTGGTGCTTCCTCAAGGTCGAGACCGACGAGGGCGTTGTCGGCTGGGGCGAGCCAGTGGTCGAAGGCCGCGCGCACACCGTGGCCGCTGCTGTGGAAGAACTCTCCGATTACCTGATCGGCAAGGACCCGCGCAACATCGAAGACATCTGGACGGTGCTGTACCGCGGCGGCTTCTACCGGGGTGGGGCGATCCACATGAGCGCCCTGGCAGGCATCGATCAGGCGTTGTGGGACATCAAGGGCAAGGCCCTGGGCGTTTCCGTCAGCGACCTGCTCGGTGGTCAGGTGCGTGACAAGATTCGCGTCTATTCGTGGATCGGCGGTGACCGCCCTGCAGACACGGCGCGGGCTGCGAAAGAAGCGGTCGGACGTGGTTTTACTGCGGTGAAAATGAACGGCACCGAAGAGCTGCAATTTCTCGATACCTTCGACAAGGTCGACCTGGCGCTGGCCAACGTGGCTGCCGTGCGCGATGCCGTCGGGCCGAATGTCGGCATCGGTGTGGACTTCCATGGCCGGGTTCACAAGCCCATGGCCAAGGTGCTGATGAAGGAGCTGGACGCCTACAAGCTGATGTTCATCGAAGAGCCGGTGCTCAGCGAGAACTATGAAGCACTGAAGGAGCTGGCACCGCTGACCAGCACGCCGATTGCCCTGGGTGAGCGGCTGTTCTCACGCTGGGACTTCAAGCGCGTGTTGAGCGAAGGTTATGTCGACATTATCCAGCCTGATGCGTCCCACGCCGGTGGCATCACTGAAACCCGCAAGATCGCCAATATGGCCGAAGCGTATGACGTCGCGCTGGCGCTGCATTGTCCGCTCGGGCCTATCGCGCTGGCGGCATGCCTGCAACTGGACGCGGTTTGTTACAACGCCTTCATTCAGGAACAGAGCCTGGGCATTCACTACAACGAAAGCAACGATCTGCTCGATTACGTGAAGCACCCGGAAGTCTTCGACTACGACAAGGGCATGGTCAAGATTCCCAACGGGCCGGGCCTGGGCATCGAGATCAACGAAGAATATGTCATCGAACGCGCGGCCATCGGCCACCGCTGGCGCAACCCGATCTGGCGCCATGCCGATGGCAGTTTTGCCGAGTGGTAGAGCACAGTAAATCCCCGTAACCATCGTTCCCGCATACGGCACTTGTAATCATCGTTCCCATGCTCTGCATGGGAATGCCGTTCTGGACGCTCTGCGTACGATTTTGAGAGCGCGGTGCGGCGCAGGTATGTGACGCAGAGCGTCACGAAATGCATTACCACGCGGAGCGTGGGAACGAGAGCTCGCCAATCGAAACACAGACCTCAATAAATCCAACAAGAGGCTACATTCCATGCGCACTCGAACTCTTGAGGGTGCGGCATCCCTGGTGACGCCGTCCCGCAAACGTTTCTTCATCATGGTGCTGCTGTTCATTACGGTGGTGATCAACTACCTGGACCGCAGCAACCTGTCGATTGCCGCTCCTGCGCTGACCGCCGAGCTGGGCCTTGATACGGTTCACATCGGGCTGATCTTCTCCGCGTTCGGCTGGACCTATGCCGCCATGCAATTGCCTGGTGGCTGGCTGGTGGACCGTGTGCCGCCGCGTATCCTTTACACCGCGGCGCTGCTGCTGTGGTCCATCGCGACCATCATGCTTGGTTTTGCGGCCAGCTTTATTGCGCTGTTCGTACTGCGCATGGCGGTCGGTGCGCTGGAAGCACCTGCCTATCCGATCAACAGCCGTGTCGTGACCACCTGGTTTCCCGAGCGCGAGCGGGCTACCGCCATTGGCGTCTATACCTCGGGGCAGTTCGTCGGCCTGGCGTTTCTAACCCCGGTGCTGGCCTGGTTACAGGCGCACTATGGCTGGCACATGGTGTTTGTCGCTACAGGTGGTGTCGGTGTGCTGTGGGCGTTGATCTGGTATACGGTCTATCGCGAGCCGCGTGACTTCAAAGGTGTCAATCAGCAGGAAATCGACCTGATCAAAGAGGGCGGCGGTCTGGTAGACATCCAGAAGGATGTCGAAAAACAGAAGCAGGGTTTCAGCTGGCTGGACCTGGGCATTGTGTTGAGCAAGCGCAAGCTGTGGGGGATCTATCTGGGGCAGTTCTGCCTGAACTCCACGCTATGGTTCTTCCTGACCTGGTTCCCGACCTATCTGGTGAAATACCGCGGCATGGATTTCATCAAGTCCGGGCTGCTGGCGTCGTTGCCGTTTCTTGCGGCGTTTGTCGGCGTGCTGTGTTCGGGGTTCTTTTCCGACTGGCTGATCCGTCGCGGGCATAGCGTGGGCTTTGCGCGCAAGTTGCCAATCATTGCCGGGCTGCTGATCTCGACCTCGATCATCGGTGCCAACTTCGTTGACTCCACCCCGTTGGTCATCACCTTTCTGGCGCTGGCATTCTTCGGCAACGGTCTGGCGTCGATCACCTGGTCGCTGGTATCGACCCTGGCCCCGGCGCGCTTGCTGGGCCTGACTGGCGGCACGTTCAACTTCATCGGCAACCTCGCCGCCATCGCCACGCCGATCGTGATCGGCTTTCTGGCAACGGGTGACTCGTTTGCGCCGGCCATCACTTACATTTCGGTGCTGGCATTGCTGGGCGCGCTGTCTTACATCCTGCTGGTAGGCAAAGTAGAGCGTATCGAGCTCTGATGTCGACGTATCTGGATGCTGGCGGCGATAATGCCGTCAGCTTTTCGATCCGCCCCTTTTATGAAAATGGCCTGTCATGCACAACGATTCGATCATCCCTGAAAAAATTACCGGCAAAGAACCGGCGCCGACAGGGACCCAGACTCTGCTGCGCGGGCTTGGCGTGGTGCAGGCGGTGGCCGGTGGTGCGCGGGACCTGAAGGAAATCGCCCGGCTGATCGGCACCACACGCAGCACCACTCACCGTTTGGCCAGTTGCCTGGTCGAAGAGCGCTACCTTCGGGTGGTGCCTCAAGTGGGTTATCTGCTCGGACCGAAACTGATTGAGCTTGGGTTTCAGGCGCGCGAAGAAGTGCCACTGGCAATGCTCGCCCGGCCATATCTGGATCGGCTGTCGGAGCTGACGGGCGATACGGTGCATCTGGCGGTGCGGGAAGGGGACGACGTGCTTTATCTGCACAAGAACCCTGGTCGCAATGGCCCGGAAATGCGCTCGCGGGTCGGGCATCGCATGCCGCTGGTGCGAACCGGTATCGGCAAGGCGTTGCTGCTGGACAGCGGGTTGCCGGAGTGGCAGCGCTTGTATAACGCCAGCATGCCGAGCAGTGGCAGGAATCCGCTATGGCCTGCTCATGAGCAGCAAACCTGGGAGCAGTTGCAGGCGCGAAGGGAAGAATATGTGCAGGGAGGGTATGCGTTCGATCTGGAGGACAACGAACCGTCGATCCGTTGCGTTGCAGCGCCGGTACGTGATGCCAGCAAACAGATCGTTGCCGGCATCAGTGTCGCCAGTACCGTGCCCTACATGCCGCTGGAGAAGATGGCCGAGCTGGTCCCGCTGATCAAGCAGATAGCAGCGGAACTCTCGGCCGATCTCGGCGGCTGATTCGCGGTGAATCAGGCCTGCAGCGTGGCCATGTCGATCACGAAGCGGTATTTCACGTCACCGGCCAGCATGCGCTCGTAGGCTTCGTTGATGTTGCGGATATCGAGCATTTCGATATCGCAGGTGATGTCGTTCTCTGCGCAGAAATCCAGCACTTCCTGAGTTTCAGCGATACCACCGATCAGCGAACCGGCCAGCACGCGACGGCTCATCACCAAGTGGGCTGCATGGACTGGCGGCTCGACCGGCTCGATCAGACCGACCAGAATGTGCACGCCGTCAAAACGCAGCGTTTCCAGGTAGGGGTTCAGGTCATGCTGGACCGGAATGGTGTCGAGCAGGAAGTCGAAATGACCGGCAGCGGCTTTCATCTGTTCAGCGTCGGTGGACACGATCACATGATCTGCACCCTGACGACGTGCTTCCTGAGCCTTGGCTGCGGAGCGGGTGAACAGGGTCACTTCAGCGCCCATTGCCTTGGCGAACTTGATGCCCATGTGGCCCAGACCACCCATGCCCAGAATACCGACCTTGTCGCCAGCCTTCACACCGTAGTGCTTGAGCGGCGAATAAGTGGTGATGCCTGCGCAAAGGATTGGCGCAGCAGCGGCCGGGTCGAGTTTCTCTGGAATGCGCACAACGAAATGCTCGGCGACCACGATGCTGTTGGAGTAGCCACCCATGGTGTTGCTGCCGTCCACGCGGTCAGGCGTGGCGTAGGTCATGGTCGGGCCTTCCAGGCAATACTGCTCGAGATCCGATTTACAGGCCGAGCATTCGCGGCACGAATCGACCATGCAGCCAACACCGACCAGATCGCCGACCTTGTATTTGCTGGCGTTGGCGCCAGTGGCGGTCACGCGACCGACAATTTCATGGCCAGGCATCAGCGGGTAAACAGCGATGCCCCATTCGTTGCGCGCCTGGTGAATGTCGGAGTGGCAGACGCCGCAGTAGAGGATTTCGATGGCAACGTCGTCGGCACGCGGAGCGCGACGTTCGAAGGTCATCGGGGCGAGGGGGGCGGTAGCTGACTGTGCGGCATAACCTATTGCTGTGTACATGTTTGACCTCGCAAGGTGTTACGGAATAGAGGCGACCAATTGTCCTGATACGTGCCCTTCGTGGCTATGGTGAATCCTACGTGTTTCATGCCTATTCCTCCGGCCTGACGTTTCAGGGTCGGCTATGAAGCGCAAATCTGCGATGATACAGCTGTCTGTTTCTCTGTCAGGCTGCTCCCATGACGTTACCTGTTGTTATTGATGGCAATGCCACGCTTGTCTCCTTGATCCAGCCGCTGGCAGTGCGTCCCGGCTTTGTGGCGACGCATTTGCCCGAGGTTCGCGTGCTTTCGGCGTTTGGCTATGTCGCCAGCAGCCCGCAGATTTACGAGCCGAGCCTGATGATCGTCGTGCAAGGCAGCAAGGTCGCCTGCCTGGGGCCACGTACGTTTGAGTATGGCACCGGGCATTACCTGATTCAGGCGCTTTCTGTACCGTTCAAATGCGAAACCTTTGCCACTCCAGACAAGCCGTTGTATGGCGTATCGGTAGCCATCGACCGCGTGCTGCTTGGCGAGTTGGTGCAAGCGATGGGCCCGGCCAGCGGCCAGGAAAGCCAGATGCAGACCCCGGAGTCGATGACCTCGGTACGCATCGACTCTGCGATGCGTGACAGCGTCGAACGCCTGCTGCGTTGTCTGCACGATCCGCTGGAGTGTCAGGCGATGGGGCAATCAAGGATTCGTGAGGTGCTGTACAGCGCGCTGCGTGGACCGCAATCAGGGGTTTTGCGTGCGCTGGTCGAACAGCAGGGGCAATTCGCACGGATTGCTTCGGCGGTAACCTATCTGCATGAGCACTATGATCACGCGCTGAACGTCGACACGCTGGCCAGTTGCGCAAACATGAGTACCTCGACCTTTCACGAGCACTTCAAACGCAGCACCTTGTTGTCACCGGTGCAGTACCTCAAACGTCTGCGCCTGCTCAAGGCCCAGCAACTGCTGGTGGCCGACGGGCTGAATGTGTCGCAGGTCGCGCTCAGGGTCGGCTATCAGAGTGCGTCGCAATTCAGCCGTGAATACAAACGTTACTTTGAGCGCAGTCCGGGAGAAGAGGGCTGCAGGGTTTAACGGCAAGCTACAAGCGGCAAGATCAGCGCCTGTAACTTGCCGCTGCCTTACATATTCGGGTAAGTCGGCCCGCCAGCGCCTTCCGGTGCAACCCATGTGATGTTCTGCGAAGGGTCCTTGATGTCGCAGGTCTTGCAGTGCACGCAGTTCTGCGCGTTGATCTGAAAGCGCTTCTCGCCATCTTCTTTAGTGATGACTTCATACACGCCAGCCGGGCAATAGCGCTGTGCCGGTTCGTCGTACAGCGGCAGGTTCTTGCTGATCGGGATGCTCGGGTCGGTCAGCTTCAGGTGGCAGGGTTGTTCCTCTTCATGGTTGGTGCTGGAGAGGAATACCGAACTGAGCTTGTCGAAGCTGAGCTTGCCGTCGGGTTTCGGGTAATCGATTTTCTTTGAGTCCGCTGCCAGCTTGAGGCAGGCGTAGTCCGGCGTGGTGTCGTGCAGCGTGAACGGCAGCTTGCCACCGAAAATGTTCTGATCGATGAAGTTGAAGGCACCACCCTTGATAGCGCCGTATTTGTGGATCGCCACGCCAAAGTTGCGGCTGGCGAACAGCTCTGCATGCAGCCAGCTGGTCTTGAAGGCATCGACGTAGGAGGTCAGCACATCGCCGCCTTCCTTGCCGGCGAACAGGGCATCTGCCACCGAATCGGCTGCGAGCATGCCGGACTTCATTGCCGTGTGGCTGCCCTTGATCTTGGCGAAGTTCAGGGTGCCCAGGTCGCAACCGATCAACGCGCCGCCAGGGAATACCATCTTCGGCAGCGAGTTCAGGCCGCCCTTGGCAATGGCGCGTGCGCCGTAGCTGATGCGTTTGCCGCCTTCAAGGTACTGTTTGATGACCGGGTGGTGCTTGTAGCGCTGGAATTCGTCGAACGGCGACAGGTACGGGTTGCTGTAGGACAGGTCGACGATCAGGCCGACCACTACCTGATTGTTCTCCAGGTGGTACAGGAACGAGCCGCCCGGATTGGCGTCGTCCAGTGGCCATCCTGCGGTGTGCACCACCAGGCCCTGTTCATGCTTCGCCGGGTCGACTTCCCAGATTTCCTTCAGGCCGATGGCGTAATGCTGCACATCGGCTTCGTCGTCGAGGTTGAAGCGCTTGAGCAATTGCTTGCCGATGTGACCGCGGCAGCCTTCGGCGAACAGCGTGTACTTGGCGCGCAGTTCCATGCCAGGGGTGTACAGGCCTTCCTTGGGGTTGCCTTCGCGGTCGACACCCAGATCGCCGGTGACGATACCGCGTACCACGCCGTTTTCATCGAACAGTGCTTCCTGAGCGGCAAAGCCCGGGTAGATTTCCACACCGAGGTTTTCAGCCTGCTGGGCGAGCCAGCGGCACAGGTTGCCCAGGGATATGATGTAGTTGCCATGGTTGTGCATGGTCTTGGGGACGAAAAAGTCCGGAATTTTCTGCGCCTTTTCGGCGTCGCGCAGGACGTAGATGTCATCGCGCTTGACCGGTGTATTGAGCGGAGCGCCCAATTCCTGCCAGTCTGGAAACAGCTCGTTCAGTGCGCGCGGTTCAAACACGGCACCGGACAGGATGTGTGCGCCGACTTCGGAGCCTTTTTCCACCACGCAGACGCTGATTTCCTGCCCGGCTTCAGCGGCCTTCTGTTTAAGGCGGCAAGCGGCAGAAAGCCCGGAAGGGCCGGCTCCGACGATGACGACGTCGAATTCCATGTATTCGCGTTCCACAGGCTATCTCCTACGTTCAAGGCTCACGGTATTTTTATGGGCGCTGCTTTATGGGTCGCTGCAGGCCGACGCAGGAGGTGTTGAGCACCACCCGTCTTTTAATGGCAAGCATTATATCTACACCACTGCATGGGTCCAATACAAACGTTTGTTTGAATTGCCCGCAGCCCAGATAAATCAAAGACGCCAGACTCGGAACTGGCCGATTTGGCGTATTGACCGGAAAAGGCGTTGCGGTCAATATACGGGCGGTTTTGCGTTTGCCGTAGGCTGAAACGAGGCACCTGCGTTGCAGGAAGTCTCTCAAAAGGCATCAGGCGGACGCGGTGCAGGCAAAAGGTCAACGTCGCACGGCGCATTTTACACACCCTGCCGCTGCTTGACGGGTGACTCCCGGCTTTTATATGGCTTTTTAAAGTCGCCCGGACGGCCTGCACGCATTGCGATTGCTTGTTGAGGACACATATCGATCGCCTGGTGTCGCCAGGCGACTTCTTTTCACCGGAGAGTGAGGAATCCATGAAGGTTCTTGTAGCTGTCAAACGAGTGGTCGACTACAACGTCAAGGTTCGCGTCAAGGCGGACAACTCCGGCGTCGATTTTGCCAACGTCAAAATGTCCATGAACCCGTTCTGCGAAATCGCTGTTGAAGAAGCGGTGCGCTTGAAAGAGAAGGGCGTGGCAACGGAAATCGTGGTCGTCACCATTGGTCCGACCACTGCTCAGGAGCAACTGCGTACTGCGCTGGCGCTGGGTGCAGACCGTGCCGTGCTGGTCGAGTCTGCCGAAGAGCTGACCTCTCTGGCCGTGGCCAAGCTGCTCAAGGCAGTGGTCGACAAGGAGCAGCCACAACTGGTGATCCTTGGCAAACAGGCTATCGACAGTGACAACAACCAGACCGGCCAGATGCTGGCTGCGCTGAGCGGCTACCCGCAAGGTACGTTCGCCTCCAAGGTTGAAGTCTCCGGTGACAAGGTTGCCGTGACCCGTGAAATCGACGGTGGCCTGCAAACTGTTTCCCTGAGCCTGCCAGCCATCGTGACCACGGACCTGCGTCTGAACGAGCCACGCTACGCTTCGCTGCCCAACATCATGAAAGCCAAGAAAAAGCCGCTTGAAGTGCTGACCCCGGATGCACTGGGCGTTTCCACGGCATCGACCAACAAGACCCTCAAGGTTGAAGCACCGGCTGCACGCAGCGCGGGCATCAAGGTCAAATCGGTGGCTGAACTGGTCGAGAAACTGAAAAACGAAGCGAAGGTAATCTAAATGACGATCCTGGTTATCGCTGAGCACGACAATGCGACCGTAGCCCCGGCTACGCTCAATACCCTGGCTGCCGCGCAGAAGATCGACGGTGACATCCACTTGCTGGTTGCCGGTTCAGGCGTAAGCGCCGTTGCCGACGCCGCCGCCAAAATTGCCGGCGTGGCGAAAGTGCTGGTGGCCGACAACGCTGCCTACGCACACCAATTGCCTGAAAACGTTGCGCCACTGGTCGTAGAGCTGGCTGCGGGTCATAGTCACGTTCTGGCTGCTGCAACCTCCAACGGCAAGAACATCCTGCCACGCGTTGCTGCGCAGCTGGATGTCGATCAGATCTCCGAGATCGTTTCGGTGGTCTCGGCCGACACCTTCACCCGCCCGATCTACGCCGGTAATGCCATTGCCACCGTGCAGTCCACTGCCGCGATCAAGGTCATCACCGTGCGTGCCACCGGTTTCGATCCGGTCGCTGCCGAGGGTGGTTCGGCTTCTGTTGAAGCGGTTTCGGCTGCCCACGATGCGGGCAAGTCCAGCTTCGTCGGCGAAGAACTGGCCAAATCCGATCGTCCAGAACTGACAGCAGCCAAGATCGTCGTATCCGGCGGTCGCGGCATGCAGAACGGCGACAACTTCAAGCACCTGTACACGCTGGCCGACAAGCTCGGTGCTGCAGTGGGTGCTTCCCGTGCTGCGGTCGATGCCGGTTTTGTGCCCAACGACATGCAGGTCGGCCAGACCGGCAAGATCGTCGCGCCTCAGCTGTATATTGCTGTCGGTATTTCCGGTGCCATTCAGCATCTGGCCGGCATGAAAGACTCCAAGGTGATCGTTGCGATCAACAAGGATGAGGAAGCTCCGATCTTCCAGGTGGCCGATTACGGGCTAGTGGCTGATTTGTTCGAAGCCATTCCCGAGCTGGAGAAGCTGGTTTAAGCCACGCGCTTCCACTATAAAGAGAACCCGTTCCGTTCGGGGGTTGTGTGCCGGCAGATTGCTTGCGGTACACAGGCCCGGATCGAGCGGGTTTTTTATCGGGTATCAAAGGACTTTTCATGGTGCATCCCCGGCTGCTGTCTTCGCTTTTTCTCGGGCTGGTCATGCTGCCGACGCTTTCATTCGCGGCAGGCAAGTGCGAGCGTCTGATTGTGACCGGCAGTCCGGACGCGCCGCCTTATTTATGGCGTGATCCTCAGGACCCACGTCATCTGATGGGTGCCAATGCCGATCTGCTCACACAGGCAGCAGGTGAGCTGGGTATCAAGGTCGAGTTCCTGTACGGCGGCAAACGCAGTCAGGCACTTGAAGAGGTGCGCACCGGACGCATGGATCTGTTGGCGGACGCGCCGTTTAATGCGGCGCAACTTGAGTCGCTTGATTACATTCACCCGCCGATCGTGCAGAACGACATCATGGTCTGGACGCGCCACGATCACAGCGTACCGTTCAATACCCTGGATGAGCTGCACGACCATCCTGGCGCCATGTCGGAAAAGACCCGATTGACGCCTTCATTCGAGGCTGCGGCCAAGCAGCATTTGAGCCTGACACGCCTGCCAGGCCTGACCCCGGCTTTTCAGAAGCTGGCGCTGGGTGAGGTGGATTACGTGCTTGCCGGTCGTTACGCCGGGATGGTCATGGTGCAGACGCTGGGTCTCTCAGCAGACCTGGCTGCTCAACCATTGCCGGTCGATACACCCGGGTTTTATCTGGCGTTGTCGTTCAATTCGGCCTGCAACGAACCATGGTTGCGCGGACAACTGGCGAAAAAGATGACAGAATCGGCCGCCTCCGGCCTTGCGGGTGATGTCATCAGGCACAACCTGGAGTTGTGGAAAGCCCAACTGTTGCAACCTGCCAGCGCCAGCGCACCAGACAAGTAGGGATGTTTTTGTGAGTATTCGTTTTTCAATCGCCGTCATGGCCATCGCCACGCTGGCTGGCTGCGCCAGCGACCCGCTACCGACCGAGCAGTTCAAGCTGACCGAGCAGGCGCTGGAGCAGGCCAAAGCCGTTGGCGCGGGTGATGATCAGCCCGAGATGGAAGTCGCTCTGGCCCGCTTTGCCGAAGCTCGCGCCTCCATGGCGACCCACGCCTACAAGGACGCGCGCATGAAAGCCGAGCAGGCCGAGCTTGATGCCCGGCTGGCAGAGGCCCGAGTGCTCACCCTCAAGAGTCAGGAGCAGGTCAATCAGTTGAATACCCGCCTCAATCGGTTACGCAAGCAACTGGGAGAGGCACAATGAACCGTCTTCCGCGTGTACTGAGTGTGTGCCTGTTGCTGGGTTCGGCTGGCCTTTACGGGTGTGCCGGTCATCAGGACAGCGGGCAGGCCTTGCAACAGGCCAGTGCCGATTTCCAGAAGGTCAAGGAAGATACCGATGTGTTGCGCAGCGCGCCCAAGGATGTGATTCGCGCTGGCGAATCTCTGGCTCGCGCCGAGCGTCTGTCCAGTTACTTGGGGAGCGGTGCCGATGTCGCTCACTACGCCTACCTCAGCAGCCGCTACAGCGAGATCGCGCGTGAGCACAGCAATCTTATGCTGAGCCAGGAGCGCCTGGCGAAAATGGACATGGAGCGCCAGCGTCTGCAATTGGCGCTGCGTGAGGCCAAGCTGGCCAGTGCCCAGCAGCAGGGGCGCTGGCTGGAAGATCAGATCCTCAGTCTGGCCACCACCGAGACCGATCGCGGGCTGGTCATGACGTTGGGAGATGTGCTGTTCGACGCTGGCCACGCCGAGCTGAAAAGCTCGGCCAGTCGCACCATTCTCAAGGTTGTGCAGTTTTTGCAGATCAATCCGCGTCGAGTGGTCCGGATCGAGGGCTACACCGACAGCACAGGTGATCGTCAGGAGAATCTGAAGCTGTCGAAGGATCGTGCACAAGCAGTCGCAGACGTTCTGATGGACCTGGGTGTCGATGAAAAACGTATACATGTCGAGGGCTACGGTCAGCAGTTCCCGGTGAACGCCAACGCCTCCGAGCGCGGGCGCGCGCAAAATCGCCGTGTGGAAATTGTTTTTTCCGATGAAAAAGGTCAGTTAGGCGCAGCGCGCTGATAAAGACCTCTCAAAAAGCCCGACGCCGGAAACGGTCTCGGGCTTTTTTGGCTTTAAAGGCTTTGCATATGGCGTTTTCAGCCGCGTTTATTTTCGTGCAGCGGTCGTGACCGCTGGCTTGAACGTAAACTGTTCCCGTACACTTCTGGACTGTGCCGGTTATTCCGTATCTGTATTTTTAAAAACAATAAATCACCGGTCTTTTCGAGGCTGTGTCATGACCAATCTTTTGCTCTATCAGCGTATCGCCCAGCAGCTTGCCGAAGATATTCGTCGTGGGGTGTATCAACCCGGTGAGCGTGTGCCTTCGGTTCGCAAGATGAGTTCGCAGCTCAATGTCAGCCATGCGACGGTATTGCAGGCTTATGCGAACCTTGAAGATCAAGGGTTGATCCGGGCGCGCCCTCAGTCCGGCTACTATGTTCATCAAACCCCGGCACTTACGGCTTCGACCCCGGATATCGCGCGGGTCGAGCGGCCTGGTCTGGTCACGCGCAGCAGTATCATCCAGCAAGTGCTCGAGGAATCCCGACGCGAGGGCGTGTTTGCTCTGGGTGCCGCTGTGCCTCATGTGGACTACCTGCCGGTGCGCGCGCTGCATCAGCAATTAGCGAAAGTGACGCGTTTTCACAGCCCGCGGGCCTTCAGCTATATGTTCAGTCCGGGTTTCGAGCCGCTGCGCAGGCAGGTCGCCATCCGTATGCGCGACGCCGGCGTGGTGGTCGATCCGTCCGAGGTGGTGATCACCCACGGGTGCGTGGATGCACTGCAGATGACTCTACGCGTGCTGACCCGGCCGGGTGACCTGATCGCTGCCGAGTCGCCTGCTTATTACGGGTTGTTGCAACTTGCCGACCTATTGGGCTTGAAAGTCATCGAAATCCCCAGCGACCCGGCCACCGGCATCAGTCTGGAGGCCCTGCAACTGGCGGCCAATCAATGGTCAATCAAAGCATTGGTACTGACGTCACGCCTGAGCAACCCACTGGGCGGCACCATGCCGGAGGAGCGGCAGAAGAACCTCCTGCGTCTGGCCTCGGACTTCGATATTCAGGTGGTTGAAGACGACGTCTATGGCGAGTTGATGTTCGAAGTCGGGAGGACCAAGGCGCTCAAGGCGTTTGATCGGCTGGGGAGGGTGATTTACTGTTCCAGCTTTTCCAAGACCCTGTCGCCGGGTGTACGCATCGGCTGGATCATTGCTGGCAAATATCAGGCAGAAATTCAACGTTTGCAGACTTTCAGCACGCACTCTGCATGCAGTGTCACGCAAATGGCAGTCGCCGCGTACCTCGAAAACGGCGGCTACGATCGGCACTTGCGTTTCATTCGCCTGGAATACCGCAAGAATCTCAGCGCCTTCCAGCTGGCGGTGCAGCAGTTCTTCCCTGAGGGCACGCAGATGAGTCGCCCTGCGGGTGGGTTCATTCTGTGGGTCAGCCTGCCGGGCCGGGTCAATACTCAGGAGCTGCATGTTCGCGCGCTGGAGCAGGGTATCAGTATCGCGCCAGGGTTGATCTTCAGTAATACCGAGCAGTTCAATCACTGCATTCGCCTCAACTGCGGGATGCCTTGGAACAAAGAGGCTGAGCGGGCACTGATGACGCTGGGTATTCTGGCCAAGCAGTTGTGTCAGGAAGCGATACATGTGTACTGAGTTGTAAAGATTTTTTGTCAGTTGTTTTGAACTCTTGGCTTGTCAGGTTGGCCTCAAAAGGACAGCATGTGTTTCTTTTCCGGCTCTTTGCCACTGTCTTGCCTGACTTTTTGCCTATGAATGTTTTTCGCTGTCTGGGATTGCTTGTCGTCGTGCTTCTGAGTGGTTGTGATGCTCAGGACTCGTCTGTGCCCAAGCCCAAGACCGAGGCGGTTATTACTGCTCCGGTGTCGCCTGAAGTGCACTTGAAGACCGAGGCTCCTGTGGAGGCGGTGGCGACGGATGCAAAACAGATAAAGGCACCCGATACCATGCATCAGTTGATGCCGGGTGTTCCGGTGGTGCCGGTAGTGGTGGGCAAGGAAAAATCACAACCCTCAGCACCTCCGGTGGCCAAGGCGGCAGTCTCTGAAAAGTCGCCTTCGAAAGTAGTGGCGGCCAAGGCGCCTGTCAGCAAGCGCAAGAACACCAAAGACGCCAAAACGGCCAGTGCCAAGGATGTGCGCATCAAGTCGCCAAAGCTCGACCTGAGTTTGCCGCCCGAGCTTGTCAAGGAGCTGGACCCGCCCGCCAATGTGATTACCAGCAAGCGCAAGCCGATATTGCCGCAGATGTTCAGCGACAAGGGGGCTTCGGCCAATCCGGGTCCCTTTGAGCTTGAAGGTCGATTGCTGACCAACGAAATGCAATTGCAGATGCGCAACGAAAACCGTCGTGATGTCGAAGGTGCTGCACTGGATTTCAAATTCAAGCAGTAAGCCCTGCCTATCGTCCGATACAGCGTTTTCAAACAGACGTTTTGACGATTAATATCCTTCCTCTTTTTCTATTTTTCAGTAAGGGTGTCTGGTCATGGACTGCCGTTCCGATTGTGGTGCGTGCTGCATAGCGCCTTCCATCACGTCTCCCATACCCGGCATGCCTGAGGGAAAACCTGCAGGTGAGCGATGCCTGCACTTGTCGGTCGAGTTTCTTTGCGCCTTGTTCGGCAAGCCCGAGCGACCTGCGGTATGCAGTCAGTTCAAGGCGGCTGAAGATGTTTGCGGAGTCGATCAGGCGGATGCCATTCGCCTTATTGGCTGGTGGGAAAAAGCTACTGCAGTGGCATGAAAGGGCTGTTTTTGAGCGCAAGTGCTTTGTCGGAACTTCAAAACAAGGAATAAAACAATGAGTCCGCTGTATCGCATGGCTGTTGCTTGTGGTTTTACTGTAATGCTTGCCGGAACGGCACAGGCTGACGACTGGAAAGTGGTCAAGAACGAGGATGGCATCAAGGTTTCGTTGAGTGACGTGCCTGGGTCCGACTACAAGGCCTACCAGGGCATTGCGCTGATCAATGCCAGCGTGAGCAAGCTGCGTGCGCTTCAAGAGGATGTTGCCGGGGCCTGCGCCTGGATTCATGAGTGCAAGTTGCAGAAGATACTCAAGCACGAAGGTAACAAGACCTGGACCTACAGCCAGTTCAATACGCCCTGGCCGGTGACGCCCCGTGACTCGGTGTTGTTGATCACCACTCAGGAGGGGGCTGACGGCAGTATTACCCGGAATCTTGAGGAGCAGCCCAAGTACGTTCCCGAGGAAAAGGGTTTCGTGCGTGTGACCGAGGTCAAGGGGTTCTGGAAGATGGTGCCCAAGGGGCCAAACCAGACCGAGGTGACTTATCAGGTTCACACCGAGCCCGGTGGTAGCGTGCCATCGATGCTGGCCAACAAGTTTGTTGTCGACGCGCCGTTCAACACGCTGAAAGCGCTCAGAGAGCGGGCCGCGCAAACGCAATAATCCTGCAGTATGCAGTACGCACAAAAAAGGGCTGCCAGTGGCAGCCCTTTGTTTTTGCGTGTAACGCTTACTTGCGGTCTTGCAGGGCGACGATGTCGCGTTGCACATTGCCGGTGTAGAGCTGGCGAGGGCGACCGATCTTGTAAGGGCTGGAGAGCATTTCTTTCCAGTGCGAAATCCAGCCGACGGTCCGCGCCAGAGCGAAGATTACGGTGAACATGCTGGTCGGAATGCCGATGGCCTTGAGGATAATACCCGAGTAGAAGTCGACGTTCGGGTACAGCGAGCGCTCGATGAAGTACGGGTCGGTCAGGGCGATCTCTTCGAGGCGCATGGCCAGTTCGAGTTGAGGATCGTTGGTGATGCCCAGCTCTTTCAGTACTTCGTCGCAGGTCTGCTTCATTACGGTGGCGCGCGGGTCACGGTTCTTGTAGACGCGGTGACCGAAGCCCATGAGCTTGAACGGATCGTTCTTGTCCTTGGCCTTGGCGATGAACTTGTCGATGTTCGACACGTCACCGATTTCATCCAGCATGGTCAGTACCGCTTCGTTGGCGCCGCCGTGGGCCGGGCCCCAGAGCGCGGCGATGCCGGCAGCGATACAGGCAAACGGGTTGGCGCCCGAAGAGCCTGCCATGCGGACGGTGGATGTCGAGGCGTTCTGCTCGTGATCGGCGTGAAGGATGAAGATCTTGTCCATCGCCTTGGCCAGCACCGGGCTGATCGGTTTGATCTCGCACGGGGTGTTGAACATCATGTGCAGGAAGTTTTCGGCGTAGCTGAGGTCGTTGCGCGGGTACATCATGGGCTGGCCCATGGAGTACTTGTAGACCATCGCTGCCAGGGTCGGCATCTTGGCCACCAGGCGTACAGCGGAAATCTCGCGGTGCTGCGGATTATTGATGTCCAGCGAGTCGTGGTAGAACGCTGACAGGGCACCGACTACGCCGCACATGACGGCCATCGGGTGGGCGTCGCGACGAAAGCCGTTGAAGAAGGTCTTGAGTTGCTCGTGAACCATCGTGTGGTTCTTGACCACGGCCACGAACTGGGCTTTCTGTTCGGCGGTCGGCAGTTCGCCGTTGAGCAGCAGGTAGCAGGTTTCGAGGTAATCGGACTGCTCGGCCAGTTGTTCGATCGGGTAGCCGCGGTGCAGCAGAATGCCATTGTCACCATCAATGTAGGTGATCTTCGAATCGCAAGAGGCCGTGGACATGAAGCCAGGGTCAAATGTGAAGCGGCCGGTGGCGGTCAGGCCGCGTACGTCGATCACGTCCGGACCCACTGTACCGGTCAGAATTGGCAGCTCGACGGGGGCTGCGCCCTCGATGATCAACTGCGCTTTTTTGTCAGCCATGTGGCCTCCTATTTATGCTTCAAATCATCAGACAGGCCCCCCACGCAGGGCCCGCATCACTATAGTGAGATAAATTCTAAAGTCAATTTGCCTAAAGTCGTGTTCCGCAAGGGCCCGTCGTGGATTTTTTCAGACCGTTTCCTGCCGTTTACGCCTTTTGTCCCGGCAACGCAATGCGCCATTGGCGGTAAGTCTGCGCGTTGTCATTAGTAACCTAACTGTCTATACTCGGCGTCCGACCGCCAAAGGCTTTTTGGCCTGTTTCAAGGGGGTCGTCACTTCCTGGGTGGTGGGTACCTGACCAGTGCACTTCCCAACAACTTGCCCTGATTGTTAGGGGCTCTTCAGTGTGAAAAAAAGCCGTGAATAGCCAACGACCTGTAAATCTAGACCTAAGGACCATCAAGCTCCCAGTCACCGCTTACACGTCCATCCTTCACCGCATCTCCGGTGTCATCCTCTTTGTCGGTATTGCAATCATGCTGTATGCAATGGACAAGTCGCTGGCGTCCGAAGAAGGGTTCGGTGAAGTCAAGGCGTGTCTGACCAGCCCGCTGGCCAAGCTGATCATCTGGGGGCTTCTGTCTGCCCTGCTGTATCACATGGTGGCCGGTATCCGTCACCTCATCATGGACTCCGGGGTAGGCGAGACGCTCGAAGGCGGCAAGCTGGGCTCCAAAATCGTTATCGCGGTTTCCGTGGTACTGATTCTTCTGGCGGGAGTATGGATATGGTAACCAACGTCACCAACCTTTCGCGTTCGGGCCTCTATGACTGGATGGCTCAGCGTGTTTCTGCGGTCGTGCTCGCGGCTTATTTCATATTCCTGATCGGATACATGGTCTTTCATCCGGGTCTGAGTTACGCCCAATGGCATGATCTGTTCGCACACAACGGAATGCGTATCTTCAGTCTGCTGGCCCTCGTTGCCCTTGGCGCTCACGCCTGGGTCGGCATGTGGACCATCGCGACCGACTACCTGACGCCGATGGCGCTGGGCAAGTCTGCCACTGCAGTACGTTTTCTGTTTCAGGCGGTATGCGGCGTTCTGATGTTCGCCTACTTCGTCTGGGGCGTGCAGATTCTTTGGGGTATCTGATTCATGGCTAACATAAATTCGCTTTCCTTCGACGCCATCATCATTGGTGGTGGCGGTGCCGGTATGCGCGCTGCTCTGCAGCTCGCTCAGGGCGGTCACAAGACTGCCGTGGTCACCAAGGTGTTCCCGACACGCTCGCACACCGTTTCTGCCCAGGGTGGCATCACCTGCGCAATTGCCTCTGCCGATCCGAACGATGACTGGCGCTGGCACATGTACGATACCGTCAAGGGTTCCGACTACATCGGTGACCAGGACGCTATCGAATACATGTGTTCCGTAGGCCCTGAAGCTGTTTTCGAACTCGAGCACATGGGTCTGCCGTTCTCCCGTACCGAACAGGGTCGCATCTACCAGCGTCCGTTTGGCGGTCAGTCCAAGGACTTCGGCAAGGGCGGTCAGGCTGCACGTACCTGTGCTGCTGCCGACCGTACCGGTCACGCACTGCTGCACACCCTGTATCAGGCCAACCTCAAGGCTGGCACCGTATTCCTCAACGAATACTACGGCGTGGATCTGGTCAAGAATCAGGACGGTGCCTTTGTCGGCATCATCGCCATCTGCATTGAAACCGGCGAAACTTCCTACATCCGTGCCAACGCTACCGTGCTGGCAACCGGCGGTGCAGGTCGTATCTACTCTTCGACCACCAACGCCCTGATCAATACCGGTGACGGTATCGGTATGGCACTGCGCGCCGGTGTCCCGGTTCAGGACATCGAAATGTGGCAGTTTCACCCGACCGGCATTGCCGGTGCAGGTGTACTGGTCACCGAAGGCTGCCGTGGTGAAGGCGGTTACCTGATCAACAAGCACGGCGAGCGTTTCATGGAGCGTTATGCTCCTAACGCCAAGGACCTTGCAGGTCGTGACGTGGTTGCGCGCTCCATGGTCAAGGAAATCATTGCCGGCAACGGCTGTGGTCCGGATGGCGACCATGTAATGCTCAAGCTCGATCACCTGGGCGAAGAAGTGTTGCACAGCCGTTTGCCAGGCATTATGGAGTTGTCCAAGACCTTCGCTCACGTCGACCCTGCAACAGCGCCGATTCCGGTAGTTCCTACCTGCCATTACATGATGGGCGGCGTTGCCACCAATATTCATGGTCAGGCGATCACTCAGGACGCCGCCGGTGTCGATCAGATCATTCCGGGTCTGTTCGCGGTAGGTGAAGTGGCTTGCGTATCGGTTCACGGCGCAAACCGTCTGGGCGGCAACTCGTTGCTCGATCTGGTTGTGTTCGGTCGCGCTGCGGGTATCCACCTGGAGAAAGCGCTGAGCGAAGGTATCGACTACGCCCGTGCTTCCGAGTCCGACATCGATGCTGCGCTGGCACGCGTTGCCGGCCTGAACGAGCGCACTACCGGCGAAGACGTCGCCACGCTGCGTAAAGAGCTGCAAAGCTGCATGCAGAACTACTTCGGTGTATTCCGCACCGGCGAATACATGCAGAAGGGTATTGCTCAGCTGGCTGACCTGCGCGTGCGTATCGCCAACGTCAAGATCAACGACAAGAGCCAGGCATTCAATACCGCCCGTATCGAAGCGCTTGAACTGCAAAACCTGCTGGAAGTTGCCGAAGCCACGGCGATCGCCGCAGAGCATCGTAAAGAGTCCCGCGGCGCTCACGCCCGTGAAGACTTTGAAGATCGCGATGACGAGAACTGGTTGTGCCACACCCTGTATTTCCCGGGTGACAAGCGCGTGACCAAACGTGCCGTGAACTTCTCGCCGAAGACTGTTCCGACTTTTGAACCCAAGATTCGGACTTATTAAGGGGTGGCCGATATGTTGCAAGTCAGTGTTTATCGTTACAACCCTGAGCAGGACGCCGCGCCGTTCATGCAGGAGTTTCAGGTCGATACCGGTGGCAAGGACCTGATGGTGCTGGACGTGCTCGCCCTGGTCAAAGAACAGGATCAAGGGTTCTCTTATCGTCGCTCATGCCGTGAAGGCGTGTGCGGTTCCGACGGCATGAATATCAACGGCAAGAACGGTCTGGCCTGCATCACGCCGCTGTCGGCTGTCGTTGCCAAGAACAAGCTGATCGTACGTCCGCTGCCTGGTTTGCCGGTTATTCGTGACCTGGTCGTCGATATGAGCATCTTCTACAAGCAGTACGAGAAGGTGAAGCCGTTCCTGCAGAATGACACGCCGGCTCCGGCCATCGAACGTCTGCAAACTCCGGAAGAGCGCGAAAAGCTCGATGGTCTGTACGAGCGCATTCTGTGCGCTTGCTGCTCGACTTCCTGCCCGTCCTTCTGGTGGAACCCCGACAAGTTCCTGGGTCCTGCTGCGCTGCTGCAAGCCTACCGTTTCCTGGCTGACAGCCGTGACACCCGCACCAGTGAGCGTCTGGCTTCGCTTGATGATCCGTTCAGCGTATTCCGCTGCCGCGGCATCATGAACTGCGTCAACGTGTGCCCGAAAGGCCTTAACCCAACCAAGGCTATCGGTCACGTGCGCAACATGTTGTTGCAAAACGGCGTCTGATTCATCGTTTTATCTGTTACACCGTTGCACTGAAGTGGCTGCGGCGCAGGCTTCAACCGGCGCCGTAGTTTTAACCTGAGCAGTAGCTCGCAAAGCTGCCGCTCTTATTTTGAAGAAATGAGACCAGCAGGGGCATCCGGGCTGGTACCCGGACTATCTGCGTGATCCCTGGTGACTTGATACAGTCGCTGCACACGACTATTTCAGGATTGCTCTGGTGTCTTCGCCGGTGGTGTCCCCTTACCGAGGGTGACCAAGCATGCAAGAAAGCGTGATGCAGCGCATGTGGAACAGTGCCCACCTATCCGGTGGTAACGCTGCCTATGTGGAAGAGCTCTATGAGCTTTACCTGCACGACCCTAACGCTGTGCCAGAAGAATGGCGCACCTACTTTCAGAAGTTGCCAGCAGACGGCAGCTCTGCCACTGATGTATCGCACTCGACTATTCGCGATCATTTCGTGTTGCTGGCCAAAAACCAGCGCCGCGCTCAACCGGTCTCCGCCGGCAGTGTGAGCAGCGAACACGAGAAGAAGCAGGTTGAAGTGCTGCGACTGATCCAGGCGTATCGGATGCGTGGCCACCAGGCTGCCCAGCTCGATCCGTTGGGCCTTTGGCAGCGCCCTGCGCCTGCGGATCTGTCGATCAATCATTACGGCTTGACCAATGCCGATCTAGATACGACCTTCCGTGCCGGCGACCTGTTCATCGGCAAAGAGGAAGCGAGCCTACGCGAAATTCATGAAGCGTTGCAGCAGACATATTGTCGCACCATCGGCTCCGAGTTCACCCACATCGTGGATTCCGAGCAGCGCAACTGGTTCATGCAGCGTCTTGAGAGTGTTCGCGGTCGTCCAGCGTTCTCGGCTGATATCCAGAGCCATCTGCTCGAGCGTGTCACCGCAGCCGAAGGTCTCGAGAAGTACCTGGGTACCAAATATCCGGGTACCAAGCGCTTCGGTCTTGAAGGTGGCGAAAGCCTGATCCCGATGCTCGACGAGCTGATTCAGCGTTCCGGGTCCTATGGCACCAAGGAAGTCGTGATCGGTATGGCCCACCGCGGCCGTCTGAACGTACTGGTCAACACCTTCGGCAAGAACCCGCGCGACCTGTTCGACGAGTTCGAAGGCAAGAAAAAAGTGGAGCTGGGTTCCGGTGACGTCAAATACCACCAGGGCTTCTCTTCCAACGTCATGACCGCAGGCGGTGAGGTTCACCTTGCCATGGCATTCAACCCGTCTCACCTGGAGATCGTTTCTCCGGTGGTCGAGGGGTCGGTGCGTGCGCGTCAGGATCGTCGCAACGATCCGAATGGCGACAAGGTTCTGCCGATTTCCCTCCACGGCGACGCGGCCTTTGCAGGTCAGGGCGTGGTCATGGAAACCTTCCAGATGTCGCAGACTCGCGGCTTCAAGACGGGCGGCACGATCCACATCGTCATCAACAACCAGGTGGGCTTCACCATCAGCAACCCGCTGGACTCGCGTTCGACCGAGTACGCCACCGACGTTGCCAAGATGATCCAGGCGCCGATCCTCCATGTGAATGGTGATGATCCGGAAGCCGTGATGTTCGTGACCCAGCTGGCGATCGATTACCGCATGCAGTTCAAGCGCGATATCGTGATCGATCTCGTCTGCTACCGTCGCCGCGGTCACAACGAAGCTGACGAGCCTAGCGGCACTCAGCCTCTGATGTATCAGCAGATCACCAAGCAGCGCACCACCCGCGAGCTGTATGCCGAGCATCTGATCAAGACCGGCATTCTCGATGAGGCCCGTGTTCAGGCCAAGGTCGATGATTACCGCAGCGCGCTGGACAATGGTCTGCACGTAGTGAAAAGCCTGGTCAAGGAGCCGAACAAGGAATTGTTCGTCGACTGGCGTCCGTATCTGGGCCACGCCTGGACTGCGCGTCACGACACCCGCTTCGATCTCAAGACCCTGCAGGAACTGTCCGCCAAGCTGATGGAACTGCCGGAAGGCTTCGTCGTGCAGCGTCAGGTTCAGAAGATCTACGAAGACCGTCAGAAGATGCAGGCCGGTGGCTTGCCGATCAACTGGGGTTACGCCGAAACCATGGCGTACGCCACGTTGGCGTTCGAAGGTCACCCGATCCGTATGACAGGTCAGGACATCGGTCGCGGTACGTTCTCGCACCGCCACGCCGTACTGCACAACCAGAAAGACGCCGGGACCTATATCCCGCTGCAGAATCTGTACTCCGGTCAGCCGCGTTTCGACCTGTACGACTCGTTCCTGTCGGAAGAGGCCGTGCTGGCATTCGAATACGGTTACTCGACCACCCAGCCGGATGCACTGGTTATCTGGGAAGCGCAGTTCGGCGACTTCGCCAACGGTGCCCAGGTGGTTGTCGACCAGTTCATCACCAGCGGTGAACACAAGTGGGGCCGTCTGTGCGGTCTGACCATGCTGTTGCCTCACGGCTACGAAGGGCAGGGGCCAGAGCACTCGTCGGCACGTCTTGAGCGTTACCTGCAATTGTGTGCCGAGCACAACATTCAGGTGTGCGTACCAACAACTCCGGCGCAGATCTACCATTTGCTGCGTCGTCAGGTCATCCGCCCGCTGCGCAAGCCGCTGATCGTGCTGACTCCCAAGTCGTTGCTGCGTCACAAACTGGCTGTTTCGACCCTGGAAGATCTGGCCGAAGGCTCGTTCCAGACCGTCATTCCGGAAATCGATACCCTCGATCCGGCCAAGGTCACGCGTCTGGTGCTGTGCAGCGGCAAGGTTTACTACGACCTGCTGGAAAAACGCCGTGCCGAAGGGCGTGAAGACATTGCCATCGTTCGTATCGAGCAACTGTACCCGTTCCCTGAAGACGACCTGATGGAAACCATCGCGCCGTACACCAACCTGCAGCATGTGGTCTGGTGTCAGGAAGAACCGATGAACCAGGGTGCCTGGTACAGCAGTCAGCACCACCTGCGCCGCAGCATGGGCAACCACAAACGTGAACTCGTTCTTGAGTACGCCGGTCGTGACGCCTCTGCCGCTCCAGCCTGTGGGTACGCTTCGATGCACGCCGAGCAGCAGGAAAAACTGTTGCAAGATGCCTTCACTGTTTAACGCCTTCGAGCATTAGAAACCGAATTAAGGAATTACAGATAATGGCTATCGAGATCAAAGCCCCCTCTTTCCCGGAATCCGTTGCCGATGGCACCATTTCCAAGTGGTACAAAAAAGAGGGTGATGCGGTAAAACGGGACGAGATGCTGGTCGATATCGAGACTGACAAGGTTGTTCTGGAAGTATTGGCCGAAGCTGACGGCGTGATGGGCTCGATCACCAAGGAAGAGGGCGCTATCGTCCTCTCCAACGAAGTGCTTGGCACTTTGAATGATGGTGCCACGGCATCTGCTGCTCCAGCACCTGCTGCTGCGCCTGCCTCTGCTGCGCCTGCCTCGGCACCCGCCGCTGCACCGGCTGCCGCTGGCGAAGAAGACCCGATTGCCGCGCCTGCTGCGCGTCAACTCGCTGAAGAAAACGGTATCAACCTGGCCAGCGTCAAAGGCACTGGTAAAGACGGTCGTATCACCAAGGAAGACGTGGTCGCTGCCGTTGAAGCGAAGAAATCCGCTCCAGCCGCTGCTCCTGCTGCCAAACCTGCTGCCGCTGCCGCACCGGTTGTCGCTGCTGGTGATCGCACCGAGAAGCGCGTGCCGATGACTCGTGTACGTGCAACCGTTGCCAAGCGTCTGGTCGAAGCCCAGTCGAACATGGCCATGCTGACCACGTTCAACGAAGTCGACATGACCGAAGTCATGGCGCTGCGTTCGAAGTACAAGGACCTGTTCGAGAAGTCGCACAACGGCGTACGTCTGGGCTTCATGTCGTTCTTCGTCAAGGCTGCTACCGAGGCGCTGAAACGCTTCCCGGCTGTCAACGCGTCGATCGACGGCTCCGACATCGTCTACCACGGCTACGCCGACGTCGGTGTTGCAGTGTCCAGCGACCGTGGTCTGGTTGTACCGGTTCTGCGTAACGCCGAGCACATGAGCCTGGCTGAAATTGAAGGCGGCATCGCCACCTTCGGCAAGAAGGCCCGTGATGGCAAACTGTCCATCGACGAGATGACCGGTGGCACCTTCACGATCACTAATGGTGGTACTTTCGGTTCGATGATGTCGACGCCGATCGTCAACCCGCCACAGGCTGCAATTCTGGGCATGCATAACATTCTTCAGCGCCCGATGGCAGTCAACGGTCAGGTAGTGATTCGTCCGATGATGTATCTGGCACTGTCGTACGATCACCGTTTGATTGACGGCAAGGAAGCGGTAACCTTCCTCGTGACCATCAAGAACCTGCTGGAAGATCCGGCTCGTCTGTTGCTGGATATCTGATGAGGCAGCTCGTGGTTGCAAGCTTCAAGCTTCAAGTCAGAAGCGAAAGGGCGTGCAGCCGGGGCTGGTGTGTTTCACCTGATTAATAGGTCGCAAGTCGTTTTTGCCTGATCGCGGATCGACTTGCAGCTTGCAGCTAAAAGCTCGCAGCTAAAGAGGAACTCTTTGTTATGTCCCAGAAATTCGACGTGGTAGTGATTGGCGCAGGCCCTGGCGGTTATGTTGCCGCCATCAAGGCTGCGCAACTTGGTCTCAAGACTGCCTGCATCGAGAAGTACCAGGACAAGGAGGGCAAACTGGCCCTCGGTGGTACCTGCCTCAACGTTGGTTGCATTCCTTCCAAGGCGCTGCTCGACAGCTCCTGGAAGTTCTATGAAGCCAAGAACGGCTTCAGCGTGCACGGCATCTCGACATCTGAAGTGAACATCGATGTGCCGGCCATGATCGGTCGCAAGTCGACTATCGTCAAAGGCCTGACCGGCGGCGTTGCCAGCCTGTTCAAAGCCAATGGCGTGACCACTCTGCAAGGCCACGGCAAACTGCTGGCTGGCAAGAAGGTCGAGCTGACAGCTGCCGACGGCACCGTTGAAATCATCGAAGCTGACCATGTGATTCTGGCTTCGGGCTCGCGTCCTATCGACATCCCGCCAGCTCCGGTTGACCAGAAAGTCATCGTCGATTCGACCGGCGCTCTGGAATTCCAACAGGTTCCACAGCGTCTGGGCGTCATCGGCGCTGGCGTGATCGGCCTGGAGCTGGGCTCTGTATGGGCTCGCCTTGGCGCTCAGGTCACTGTTCTGGAAGCACTGGACAAGTTCATTCCGGCGGCCGACGAGGCAGTTTCCAAGGAAGCGCTGAAAACCTTCACCAAGCAAGGTCTGGACATCAAGCTGGGCGCTCGCGTGACCGGTTCCAAGGTCGATGGTGAAGAAGTGGTGGTCAGCTACACCGACGCCGCTGGCGAGCAGTCGATTACCTTTGATCGTCTGATCGTTGCCGTTGGCCGTCGTCCCGTGACCACTGACCTGCTGGCATCGGACAGCGGCGTTGATCTGGACGAGCGCGGTTTCATCTACGTTGACGACTACTGCACCACCAGCGTTCCTGGCGTATACGCCATCGGTGACGTGGTGCGTGGCCTGATGCTGGCACACAAGGCGTCGGAAGAAGGCATCATGGTTGTCGAGCGCATCATGGGCCACAAGGCTCAGATGAACTACAACCTGATCCCGTCGGTTATCTACACCCACCCGGAAATCGCCTGGGTCGGCAAGACCGAGCAGACGCTCAAGGCCGAAGGCGTTGAAGTCAATGTCGGTACGTTCCCGTTCGCGGCCAGTGGCCGTGCCATGGCAGCCAACGACACCGGCGGCTTCGTCAAGATCATTGCCGACGCCAAGACTGACCGCGTACTGGGTGTTCACGTTATTGGTCCAAGCGCTGCCGAACTGGTACAGCAGGGCGCAATCGCGATGGAATTCGGCAGCAGCGCAGAAGACATCGGCATGATGGTCTTCTCGCACCCGACCCTGTCCGAAGCGCTGCATGAAGCTGCACTGGCTGTGAATGGCGGCGCCATCCATATCCAGAATCGCAAGAAACGCTAAGACAACAAGAGAAACCACGGCGCAGTGCCCGTCGTTGGCCTTGCAAGCAGGGCTTACCGCGGAATCTGCGCCGGACTCGACCTCTCAGGCGGCTCCATGAGTGTCCCACGGCACTTGCGGAGTCCACCCGGAGTAGCGGTCACAGGTGGTGCGGCACGCTGACGTGCAGCACCGAATGCGCAGTACCTAAACGAAGACGGTAATAAGCATGAATCTTCACGAGTATCAGGGTAAGCAGCTGTTCGCTGAGTACGGCCTGCCAGTATCCAAGGGTTACGCGGTAGACACCCCGGAAGCAGCAGCAGAAGCCTGCGACAAGATTGGCGGAACCGAGTGGGTCGTCAAAGCCCAGGTTCACGCAGGTGGTCGCGGTAAAGCGGGCGGCGTAAAGCTGGTTCGCAGCAAGGAAGACGCTGCAGCGTTCGCCCAACAGTGGTTGGGCAAGCGCCTGGTGACTTACCAGACTGACGCCAATGGTCAGCCAGTGACCAAGATCCTGGTCGAATCGTGCACCGACATCGCCAAAGAGCTGTATCTGGGCGCTGTGGTCGATCGTTCCAGCCGTCGTATCGTGTTCATGGCTTCCACCGAAGGTGGCGTGGACATCGAGAAGATCGCTCACGACACTCCTGAAAAGATTCTCAAGGCCACGATTGACCCACTGGTCGGCGCTCAGCCGTTCCAGGGTCGCGATCTGGCATTCCAGCTGGGTCTGGAAGGCAAGCAGGTCACTCAGTTCGCCAAGATCTTCACCGGTCTGGCCAAGCTGTTCCAGGACCACGACCTGGCCCTGCTGGAAGTGAACCCGCTGGTGATCAAGGCTGACGGCGATCTGCACTGCCTGGACGCGAAGATCAACATCGATGCCAACGCCATGTACCGTCAGCCAAAGCTGAAGGGCTTCCACGATCCTTCGCAGGACGATCCTCGCGAAGCTCACGCTGCCAAGTTCGAACTGAACTACGTAGCGCTGGAAGGCAACATCGGTTGCATGGTCAACGGTGCTGGCCTGGCCATGGGTACCATGGACATCGTCAACCTGCATGGCGGCAAGCCTGCAAACTTCCTTGACGTTGGCGGCGGTGCCACCAAGGAGCGCGTTACCGAAGCGTTCAAGATCATCCTGTCCGACGCTAACGTCGCTGCAGTACTGGTCAACATCTTCGGCGGCATCGTTCGTTGCGACATGATTGCCGAAGGCATCATCGGTGCAGTGAAAGAAGTCGGCGTGAAAATCCCGGTTGTTGTTCGCCTTGAAGGTAACAACGCTGAACTGGGCGCTAAAGTACTGGCAGAAAGCGGTTTGAACATCATCGCTGCGACCAGCCTGACCGACGCTGCTCAACAAGTTGTCAAAGCCGCGGAGGGCAAGTAATGAGCGTCCTGATCAATAAAGACACCAAGGTTATCTGCCAGGGTTTCACTGGTTCGCAAGGTACCTTCCACTCCGAGCAAGCCATTGCCTACGGCACCAAAATGGTTGGCGGCGTGACTCCGGGCAAGGGCGGCACCACGCACCTGAACCTGCCAGTGTTCAACACTGTGAAAGAAGCCGTAGACACCACTGGCGCTACTGCCAGCGTCATCTACGTTCCGGCTCCTTTCTGCAAGGATTCCATCCTTGAAGCAGCGTTCGGCGGCATCAAGCTGATCGTCTGCATTACCGAAGGCATCCCGACCATCGACATGCTGGAAGCCAAGGTCAAGTGCGACGAGCTGGGTGTGGTCCTGATCGGCCCTAACTGCCCAGGCGTCATCACTCCGGGCGAGTGCAAGATCGGCATCATGCCAGGTCACATTCACTTGCCAGGCAAAGTAGGCATCGTGTCGCGTTCCGGCACCCTGACCTACGAAGCTGTGAAGCAGACCACTGACGCCGGTTTCGGTCAGTCCACCTGTGTAGGTATCGGTGGTGACCCGATCCCTGGTTCGAACTTCATCGATATCCTGAAGCTGTTCCAGGAAGACCCGAAGACCGAGGCGATCGTCATGATCGGCGAGATCGGCGGTTCGGCTGAAGAAGAAGCGGCTGCCTACATCAAGGCGCACGTGACCAAGCCGGTTGTTTCCTACATCGCTGGTGTGACTGCTCCTCCGGGCAAGCGCATGGGCCATGCCGGTGCAATCATCTCGGGTGGTAAAGGTACTGCAGACGAGAAATTCGCTGCACTGCAGGACGCTGGTGTAAAAACCGTGCGCTCCCTGGCAGACATCGGCAAGGCCCTGGCCGAGCTGACTGGCTGGCCAACCAAGTAAGCTTCACTGTTTGCTGATCAGGTAAGCTCGCTTGCCTGATTCGAGCAATCGACAAAAGCCACCTTCGGGTGGCTTTTGTTTGGGCGTCTGAAAAGGTTCGAGGCTTACCCGGCCTGGTTCACCAGAACCTCTCATTGCCGGTATTTCCAACTGTCTGGCGGCTTTTTCATCCGCCAACAAACGGTGCGTCGTCGGCTGGCGCGCCCTGAGACAGTGCATTTTCGGTCGAAGTTGGCTACCCTGTCCGCCGTTTTTGCGTTGCCCTCACGAGGGGCGTTTCGCAAGGTACTGCCACGTCTTACGCCGACGGGCTGCGTCTGCCCCATTCATGGGTGGCGTCCCATCCCTTATTTCGATTCCGTGTGGTCCCTCGTAATGAAAGTGTTGAAAGGCCAGGACATCCTGGCACTCGGTTTTATGACATTTGCCCTGTTTGTCGGGGCTGGCAATATCATCTTCCCACCTATTGTCGGCCTGCAGGCCGGGCCACATGTCTGGATGGCGGCGCTGGGCTTTCTGGTCACGGCGGTCGGGCTGCCGGTCGTTACGGTGATTGCTCTGGCCAGGGTAGGGGGAGCAATGGATGCCCTGAGCAGTCCGATCGGCAAGATTGCCGGCGGGGCGCTCGCAGCAGTCTGCTATCTGGCGGTCGGCCCGTTGTTTGCGACCCCGCGTACCGCGACCGTCTCGTTTGAAGTCGGCCTGGCGCCTCTGACCGGTGACACTCCAGTCGCGTTGTTCCTCTACAGCCTGGCGTATTTTCTGGTGGTGTTCTGGGTTTCATTGTATCCGGGGCGCTTGCTCGACACGGTCGGGCGCTTTTTGGCACCGCTCAAGATTATCGCCCTTGCAGTATTGGGGATCGCGGCATTCGCATTACCCGCAGGCGGAATAGGCGAGGCTGAGCCCGCCTATGCCGCTGCGCCGTTTTCCCAGGGTTTCATCAATGGTTATCTGACCATGGACACCCTCGGGGCGCTGGTCTTCGGGATTGTCATCGTCAATGCCATTCGCTCTCGTGGTGTCGAGTCACCACGTCTGATCACGCGCTACGCGATCATTGCCGGGCTCATTGCCGGTGTCGGGCTGGCGCTGGTGTATGTCAGCCTGTTTCGCCTGGGTTCCGGCAGCCATGCGGTCGCGGCAGGCGCAAGCAACGGCGCGGCGGTTCTGCATGCCTACGTGCAGCACACCTTCGGTTCATTGGGCAGCGGTTTTCTCGCCGTGCTGATTTCATTGGCGTGTCTGGTGACAGCGGTAGGCCTGACCTGTGCCTGTGCTGAGTACTTTGCCAAGGTGCTGCCGCTGTCCTACCGGACGTTGGTGATCATCCTGGCGGTGTTCTCGCTGCTGGTATCCAACCTGGGGCTGACCAAGCTGATCCAGTTTTCGATTCCGGTGCTCACCGCCATCTATCCACCGTGCATCGTGCTGGTGGCGCTGAGCTTCTGCAAAGGCCTCTGGCAGAGCCAGGGACGGGTTGTTGCACCGGTGATGCTGGTATCACTCATCTTTGGCCTGATCGATGCGCTGAAGGGTGCCGGTTTTACTGACTATCTACCGGGTGTTCTGACCAGTCTGCCGCTGAGTGATCAAGGCCTGGCGTGGCTGGTGCCCTCGGTAGTCACGCTGGCGGGCGCTGTGGCCGTTGACAGGCTCATGGGCAAGCGCAGCGAGGCGCTGGCTTGAAGTCGGTACACGATGCAATGTCGAACTGACGTCAGGTGTCAGGTAAGACAAGTTAAATGAAAAAGCCCGCTTTGAGCGGGCTTTTTTAGTTCTGTAAGCGTTTCAGCCTTACTTGGTGGCTGGCGCTGCTTCTGGCGCTTTGTTGGCGTTCTCATTGGTACGCTGCTGAGCGGCTTCAGCGTTCTTCTGAGCGGCTTCCTGGCTTTCCTTGGCCGCGTCATTCACTTTTTCCTGAGCCTTTTCCATCGACTCCTGGGACTGCTGAGCTGCCTTGTTGGCATCTTGCTGAGTGTTTTCGGACTTTTTGTCACAGGCGGCAAGGCCCAGGGTGGCAGAAAGCATCAAGGCATAGGCTAAAGATTTACGCATGGGGTGTTTCTCCTTATTGAGTGTTCACGAGGCTAAGAGCCTGCGCTCGTGAGTTAAGTTCCACCCGTGGTGACAATATTGAAAGCCGTTGTTTCGCGGTCGTTACAGGCCGATGGCGCTGTACCGATTGCGGACAGTTCTGGCCAGCACCCACCAACGCAATGCGTGTGTTATCCGGCGCATGAAACGCGTTCCGCGCATCATTGGCTCTTGAAATCCCCGACCCAGCCCCCACCTTGATGACTACCCGCTGTCACACAGGCTGCTGCCTGACCGTGACGGCTTATACCATCCAGATCGGAGTTTGATGATTATGAGTGTGGAAACTCAAAAGGAAACCCTGGGCTTCCAGACCGAGGTAAAGCAACTGCTGCACCTCATGATCCATTCGCTGTATTCCAACAAGGAAATTTTCCTTCGCGAATTGATCTCGAACGCGTCTGACGCGGTCGACAAATTGCGTTTTGAAGCGTTGTCCAAGCCGGAGCTGCTGGAAGGCGGCGCCGAGCTGAAGATTCGCGTGAGCTTCGACAAGGACGCGAAGACCGTTACCCTTGAAGACAACGGCATCGGTATGAGCCGTGAAGATGTGATCACCCATCTGGGGACCATCGCCAAGTCCGGCACCGCTGACTTCATGAAAAACCTGTCGGGCGACCAGAAGAAGGACTCGCACCTGATCGGTCAGTTCGGCGTGGGTTTCTACTCGGCATTCATCGTTGCCGATAAGGTCGAAGTGTTCAGCCGTCGTGCCGGTTCGCCGTCCAGTGAAGGTGTGCACTGGTCCTCCAAAGGTGAGGGCGAGTTTGAAGTTGCAAACGTCGACAAGGCCGAGCGCGGTACGCGTATCGTTCTGCACCTGAAAAGCGGTGAAGAGGAATTCGCTGACGGCTACCGTCTGCGTAACATCATCAAGAAGTACTCCGACCACATCGCTTTGCCCATCGAACTGCCCAAAGAGCAGGCTCCGGCAGCCGAGGGCGAGGAAGCACCGGCACCGGAGTGGGAAACCGTCAACCGCGCCAGCGCCCTCTGGACCCGTTCTCGCACCGAGGTGAAGGATGAGGAATATCAGGAGTTCTACAAACACGTCGCGCACGACTACGAGAACCCGCTGAGCTGGAGCCATAACAAGGTCGAAGGCAAGCTGGAGTACACGTCGCTGCTGTACGTGCCTGCGCGTGCTCCGTTTGATTTGTATCAGCGTGAAGCACCGCGCGGCCTGAAGCTCTATGTGCAGCGCGTCTTCGTCATGGATCAGGCCGAGTCGTTCCTGCCGCTGTACATGCGCTTCATCAAGGGTGTGGTCGACTCCAATGACCTGTCGCTGAACGTCTCCCGCGAAATCCTGCAGAAAGACCCGATCATCGACTCGATGAAGTCGGCGCTGACCAAGCGCGTGCTGGACATGCTCGAGAAACTGGCGAAGAACGAGCCCGAGCAGTACAAGGGCTTCTGGAAAAACTTCGGTCAGGTGCTCAAGGAAGGTCCGGCGGAAGACTTCGCCAACAAGGAAAAGATCGCCGGCTTGCTGCGCTTTGCATCGACCTCCGACGACAGCGGCGAGCAAAGTGTTTCTCTGGCCGATTACCTGGCGCGTGCCAAGGAAGGTCAGGACAAGATTTACTACCTCACTGGCGAATCCTACGCGCAGGTCAAGAACAGCCCGCACCTTGAAGTCTTCCGCAAGAAAGGCATCGAAGTGCTGCTGCTGACCGACCGTATCGACGAGTGGCTGATGAGCTACCTGAGCGATTTCGACGGCAAGGGCTTTGTGGATGTGGCGCGTGGCGACCTTGATCTGGGCAGTCTTGACTCCGAAGAGGACAAGAAGGCTCAGGAAGAGATCGCCAAGGACAAAGAGGGCCTGATCGAGCGCCTGAAAGCGGCGCTCGGTGAGTCTGTAAGCGAAGTGCGTGTTTCCCATCGTCTGACCGATTCACCTGCGATTCTGGCCATTGGCGAGCAGGACATGGGGCTGCAGATGCGTCAGATTCTGGAAGCCAGCGGTCAGAAGGTTCCGGACTCCAAGCCAATCTTCGAATTCAACCCGGCCCACCCGCTGATCGGCAAGCTTGATGCAGAGCAGAGCGAAGAACGCTTCGGCGATCTGTCGCACATCCTGTTCGATCAGGCGGCGCTGGCCGCCGGTGACAGCCTCAAGGATCCAGCCGCGTATGTGCGTCGTCTGAACAAGCTGTTGGTAGAACTGTCGGTTTGATAGCCGGTTGACAAGAAACCCGCCTCGGCGGGTTTTTTGTTTCAGTTCCCGCGACACGTTTTTCATCTCCCTAACGATCAGGAGTCAGTAATGAGCAGCAATATCGAAATTCGTTCTGTGGTCTATCAGATCGATGGCCAGACTTATGAAAGCCGTCTTGCCTACGACCCGAAAGCTAGCGCTGCACAGCCAGGCCTGTTGATGGCGCCTAACTGGATGGGTGTTAGCCAGGGTGCTGAAGACATCGCCAAAGCGGTCGCTGCGAAGGGTTATGTAGTGCTGCTGGCTGATCTTTACGGTCAGCAGATTCGCCCGAGTAACAATGACGAGGCGGGCGCTGCGATGACGCCGCTCAAGAATGATCGCGGTCTTCTGCGCAAGCGTATGCAGGCTGGCCTCGACCAGTTGTTGAGCCAGGCGGATGTGTCTCTGGACTCAAGCAAGATCGCAACATTCGGTTTCTGCTTCGGTGGCTGCTGCTCGCTGGAGCTCGCACGTACCGGAGCCGAGCTGAAGGCTGCCATTTCGTTCCACGGTACCCTGGACACGCCCAACCCGGCTGATGCGAAGAACATCAAGGGCTCGGTACTGGTTCTCCACGGTGCGTCGGACCCGCTGGTGCCAAAAGAGCAATTGCCTGCTTTCGAAGAGGAAATGAACGCCGCAGGTGTGGACTGGCAACTGCACAGTTACGGCGGGGCATTCCATTCCTTCACCGATCCGCACGCCAACGTGCCGGGCATGATGATGTACGACGCCAAAGTGTCGAGCCGTGCGTTCAAGTCGATGCATGATTTGCTGAAAGAAGTGTTCGGCTGAATGGATACCTATCGCGCCTAGGGCGTGCCGGAGAACACTATCGTGCCCACGCAGAGCGTGAGGAACGAGCGGTGTTCTGAAGATCCATCGTTCCTGCAGGCACACCGCAGAGCATCATCGTGCCCATGCT
>NZ_JAWHOP010000017.1:45897-119037 GCF_032586995.1 Pseudomonas syringae group sp. J248-6
CCATGCTCCGCGTGGGCATGCCGGTCTGGACGCTCTGCGTCCTCTTGCGACGCAGAGCGTCGTGAACTGCATTCCCACGCTGGAGCGTGAGGAACGAGCGGTGTTCTGAAGATTTATCGTTCCTGCAGATGTACCGAAGAACACTATCGTGCCCATGCTCCGCGTGGGCATGCCGGTCTGGACGCTCTGCGTCCTCTTGCGACGCAGAGCGTCGTGAACTGCATTCCCGCACTGGAGCGTGAGAAACGATAGGTGTTCTGAAGATCCATTGTTCCTGCAGGCACACCGCAGAGCATCATCGTGCCCACGCTGGAGTATGAGAAACGAGGGGTGTTCTGAAGATCCATCGTTCCTGCAGGCACACCGCAGAGCATCCTCGTGCCCATGCTCCGCGTGGGCATGCCGGTCTGGACGCTCTGCGTCCTCTTGCGACGCAGAGCGTCGTGAACTGCATTCCCGCACTGGAGCGTGAGAAACGATAGGTGTTCTGAAGATCCATCGTTCCTGCAGGTACACCGGAGAACAACAGCCACTTTGGCCTGTTCACAAAAAAGGCGCCTCGAAAGGCGCCTTTTTGTTTGTCGCAAAAGCAGTATTACTTGCCCGCCCAGCGCTTCAACACCAGCGTAGCGTTGGTGCCACCGAAGCCGAAGCTGTTGCTCATGACCAGGTCGATCTTCGCATCTTCCTGGGTCTTGAGCAGGATAGGCATGTCGGCAACCACCGGGTCCAGCTCGTCGATGTTGGCCGAACCTGCTATGAAGTTGTTTTCCATCATCAGCAGGCAATAGATCGCTTCGTGAACACCGGCGGCACCCAGCGAGTGGCCCGACAGGCTCTTGGTGGAGCTGATCGCCGGAGCGTTGGCGCCGAATACTTCGCGCACGCCTTCCATTTCCTTGGCGTCGCCGACCGGGGTCGAGGTGCCGTGGGTGTTGATGTAGTCAATGTCGCCGGAGTTGATATCACCCAGAGCCATCTGCATGCAGCGAATTGCACCTTCACCGCTTGGCGCAACCATGTCGTAGCCGTCGGATGTAGCACCGTAGCCGACGATTTCAGCATAGATTTTCGCGCCGCGTGCCAGAGCGTGTTCCAGCTCTTCGACGACAACCATGCCGCCGCCACCGGCAATGACGAAACCGTCACGCTTGGCGTCGTAGGCACGGGAGGCTTTTTCCGGCGTCTCGTTATACTGAGTGGACAGCGCGCCCATTGCGTCGAACAGGAACGACTGGCTCCAGTGCTCTTCTTCGCCGCCACCGGCAAAGACGATGTCCTGTTTGCCCAGCTGGATCTGCTCGACAGCGTTGCCGATGCAGTGAGCGCTGGTGGCACAGGCGGACGAAATTGAGTAGTTCACGCCCTTGATCTTGAACGGCGTGGCGAGGCAGGCCGAAACGGTGCTGCCCATGGTCCGCGTGACACGGTAAGGACCGACGCGCTTGACGCCTTTTTCGCGCAGGGTATCCAGCGCTTCCATCTGGTTCAGGGTCGATGCGCCGCCGCTGCCAGCGATCAGGCCGGTACGCACGTTGGAAACCTGTTCCTCGGTAAGACCCGAATCGGTGATTGCGTCTTTCATCGCCAGGTAGGCATAAGCTGCCGCATGACCGACGAAGCGAAAGATCTTGCGATCGATCAGCTCTTCCAGATTCAGGTCGATGGAGCCGGAAACCTGGCTGCGCAGACCCATTTCGGCATATTCCGGGTTGAAGCGGATGCCAGGGCGGTTAGCACGCAGGTTAGCGGTGACGGTGTCTTTGTCATTGCCCAAGCAGGAAACAATACCCAGACCAGTGATAACGACGCGGCGCATGCGAGTACCCTTAGAAATTTTCAGTGGAAGTAAACACGCCGACCCGAAGGCCTTCGGCGGTATAGATTTCACGACCGTCGACACTCACTGAGCCGTCGGCAATGGCCAGGTTCAGTTTGCCTTTCAGGACGCGCTTGATATGAATGTTGTAGGTGACTTTTTTGGCGGTAGGCAGCACCTGGCCGAAAAACTTCACCTCGCCCGAACCCAGGGCGCGGCCACGGCCGGGGTTACCCTGCCAGCCAAGATAGAAACCAACCAGTTGCCACATGGCGTCAAGGCCCAGGCATCCTGGCATCACCGGATCACCTTCAAAGTGGCAGGCAAAAAACCACAGGTCCGGGTTGATATCCAGTTCGGCGACCAATTCACCCTTGCTGAACTTGCCACCTTCGTCGCTGATGTGTGTGATGCGATCAACCATCAGCATGTTGGGGGCGGGCAGTTGCGCATTACCTGGGCCGAACAGCTCGCCACGACTGCAGCGCAGCAGGTCTTCCCGGGTAAAGGCGTGTTGTTTGGTCATGCGAGCTCCTCAATAATCTCGTGCGGCAGGTTGTGGCGTCACTGGCTAGAACGCTGGTCCTGTCGTACCAATTCGCCAGGACCCTGTCCGGCAGCCTACTCATAGACTGTTGCGTTGTAATGAAAGTCACAGCTCAGGTGAAATCAAGGTACACCTGTTCACTGAATTTTGTCATTCAGCCGATTTTGCTGGCTGATTTGCGTGCCAAGACTGCCGCAATTTAACATTTATCGCCAGTCACAGGTGCGTCAAAGGGCAGCCAACGGTGTAAAACCTGCTGTAAATCAGCGTGTTTGAAAGGTTTCGCCAGGTAATCATCCATACCTGCCTGTAAACACGCGTCCCGATCACCCTGCAGTGCATTGGCAGTCAGGGCAATGATTGGGATTCGTTCCAGGCCGGAAAGTTGCCTGATTCTACGTGTGGCTTCATAGCCGTCCATAACCGGCAGTCGGCAATCCATGAGGATCAGTGCGTGGTTTCCCGCGCTTGCCTTCATCACCGCTTCGGCGCCATCCACCGCCACGTCGACTTCGCAACCCAGATTACGCAACATGGCCTGCACCACGGTGCGGTTCACCGGGTTGTCCTCGACCAGCAATATGCTGCGCTCCTTGCCATGTGCATCGAGTACCGACAGCGGCTTGGCGATATCCACCGAAACATCGCGTGAAACGGGCAGGGGAATCTGCAGCGTGAACACAGAACCCGAACCCTCCTGGCTCTCGGCACGCAACGTGCCGCCCATGCGTTCGGCAAGGGTACGGGCAATCGGCAGTCCCAACCCTGTGCCGCCATAGCGCCTGGAAATCGAGCTGTCGGCCTGCTTGAACGCATCGAACATCGACTCCAGTCGCTCAGCGTCGATACCAATGCCGCTGTCATGCACGGCACAGGTAAAGTGCAGCTGGTCGTTGTCGAGCATCGCCCATTGGGCGACAACGCTGACCTTGCCTTGCTCGGTAAATTTAAGTGCGTTGCCGATCAGATTCACCAGGATCTGCCTGATCCGGGTCGGGTCGCCTGTGACGGTCACTGTTTCCAGCCCAGGCTGAATGTGCAGTTCCAGTAGCAGCTTGCGTTGCAGTGCGCTGTGGTTGAACGCATGGGTCGAGGCACTGACCAGTTCGGCCAGATTGAACGCTATGCCTTCCATTTGCAGGGCATCGCGTTCAATGCGGGAAAAATCGAGAATGTCGTTGATGACCCGTAGCAGATGCTCGGTTGACTCGGTCGCCAGCGTCGCATACTCGCTTTGCTCAGCGGTCATGCGCGTGGTTTCCATCAGTTGCAGCATGCCCAGCACGCCGTTCATGGGGGTGCGCAACTCGTGACTCATCATTGCCAGGAAATCTGACTTGGCACGGTTGGCCTGCTCGGCTTCCTCACGTGTCTGGATCAACTGCGCCACCGAGCGCTGCTGTTCAAGGCTGGTGCGGTGCAGGTTCTCTGCCAGATTGTTGATGTGCCGCGCCAGTGCGCCTAACTCGGCATCGTCGCTGACCGGCAGGGGCACATGGTAGTCGCCCTGCTGAATGGCCTTGAGGGCTTCGCCCATTTCCTTGACAGGTCTGGACAGGCTCAAGGCCAGGCCGCGGGCCAGCAAAAAAGCGAACAGCAACGCGCCCAGCGCCAGAACACCGGCCTTGAGCAATATTTCCTGTTGCCGTCGACTGAAGGCTTCATTGGACATCCCGACCAATACTCGTCCCAGATAGCTCTGCGACGTATTTTCAGGTGCCTGGCGATTGCCTTTGGGCGACGTGGCGGGGTGACTGTTAGCCTTTGCGCGCTGTGGGTAGACAGAGGCCTGGAATATTTCCATCTGCCGTGCCAACTGCTCGTTTTCGCGGGGCTGATCTATATAGATCATGGCCGTATTGGAGCTGTCCTGAATCTCTACATAGCGAACGCTGGGCATGGACAGGGTGGCGCGCATCAACGCCTTCAACCCGTCGATATCGCCTGTCGCCACACCCGGTTCGACGGCCATAGCCAATTGATTGGCGATGAGCTGCCCGGTGTGATTGAGCTCCTGACGCAAGTCCTGAATACGCACGAAGGTGAAAAAACTGATCAGCAGAGCCGTCAGCAACAGGGCAGGGCCCAGGCTGATGATCTGAGTGCGGGTATTGATATCCCAGTGCCGAAATTTCATCGGCTGCGTGCCTTGCGCGCAATGCTTTGCGCTAGTGACTCGATTGATGCGTCCATGCCTGTTCGCCCGGTGGTCGCGACCCGGTCCGGCTGTGCAGCGCAGTGCCGGGTGTCGCGATAATTCATGCTGTGCACGCATGTTAACCGAGATAGCGCACGTTTCCAGCGAACTTGTTGTCGCAGGCAGTCCCTGCATGTGCGACAGATCAGCTTTGTTGCTGGCCGATACCGCAGCGCTCCGTATAATGCGGGCATCGCCACTTGAATGGCTCTGGATGGATAGTTTTATGACCACACAGCAACCAGTCGCGGTTCTTGGTGGTGGCAGCTTCGGTACTGCCATTGCAAATCTGCTGGCCGAGAACGGCCATCAGGTTCTCCAGTGGATGCGTGATCCGGAGCAGGCGCAGGCGATTCGCGTCAACCGGGAGAACCCCCGTTATCTCAAGGGCATCAAGGTCCGGCCTGAAGTCGAGCCGGTTACCGACATCACCGCCGCGCTTGAAGCCTGCGAGCTGATTTTCGTCGCTCTGCCCTCAAGCGCCCTGCGCTCGGTACTCTCGCCCCATGTCGAGCGCCTGAACGGCAAGATGCTGGTCAGTCTGACCAAGGGTATTGAAGCGCAGAGCTTCAAATTGATGAGCCAGATCCTCGAAGAGATCGTTCCCCAGGCGCGTATCGGCGTATTGTCCGGACCCAACCTGGCCCGGGAGATCGCCGAGCATGCGTTGACCGCCACCGTGGTTGCCAGCGAAGACGAGGCGCTGTGTCAGCAGGTCCAGGCCGCGCTGCACGGTCGTACGTTTCGGGTCTACGCCAGCAACGACCGGTTTGGTGTAGAACTGGGCGGGGCATTGAAGAACGTCTACGCAATTATCGCCGGCATGGCCGTAGCGCTGGAGATGGGCGAAAACACCAAGAGCATGCTGATCACCCGGGCGCTGGCGGAAATGACCCGTTTTGCGGTCAGTCAGGGTGCCAACCCGATGACCTTTCTCGGTCTGGCCGGGGTGGGCGATCTGATCGTCACTTGCTCCTCTCCCAAAAGTCGCAATTATCAGGTCGGTTTTGCGCTGGGCCAGGGGCTGACGCTGGAGGAGGCGGTTACTCGTCTGGGCGAAGTAGCCGAGGGCGTGAACACGCTCAAGGTGCTCAAGGTCAAAGCGCAGGAGGTGCAGGTCTATATGCCGTTGGTCGCCGGGCTGCACGCGATTCTTTTTGAAGGCCGTACGCTCAGTCAGGTCATTGAGGCGTTGATGCGTGCCGAGCCCAAGACGGATGTCGATTTCATTTCAATTACCGGCTTTAATTGACCTCATTCTGATCAGGGAGAATGTCTTGAACGAGTCGAAAATCCAGCATAACGAATCGATCCTGCTGCGCATTCTGTGGATGCTGCTGTTTCTGGGTGTATGGCACGTTGCGCAGATCATTCTGGCGGGCGTAGTGCTGGTGCAATTGGTTTATCGCCTTATTTATGGCGCGCCGAATGGCGGCCTGATGAGTTTCGGCGACAGTATCAGCCAGTACCTGGCCCAGATTGGTCGTTTCGGGACGTTTCACAGCGACCACAAGCCCTGGCCCTTCGCCGACTGGCCAGCGCCGCGCGCTGCTGAAGGCGAGGCGGCTCATCATGTTCCGCCAGCGCCGCATCCGGTGCGTAACGAAGAGCCAAAACTGTGAAGGTCTGGGTATTGCGTCATGGCGAAGCGCAGTCGCGGGCGCGCAGTGATGCCGAACGCGAGCTGACCGCACACGGGCGTGAGGAGGTGCTCAAAAGTGCAGTACACCTGACTGACAAGGCGGTGCGACGGATCATCGCCAGCCCCTATGTTCGTGCACAGCAGACTGCCGAGTTGGTACGCCAGTCGCTGGGGTTCAATGATCCGGTGGTGACGGTGCCCTGGCTGACGCCGGACAGCAGCCCGCGTGAGGTGTTGCTCCAGTTGGACAAGCTGGGCGTCGGTGAAGTGCTGCTGGTCAGTCATCAACCCCTGGTGGGCGAATTGATCGGCGTACTGGCGCACGGCAGTCCGCAACAGGCCGAGCCCATGAGTACCGCCAGTCTGGCCGAGCTGGAAGGCGAGTTCGTGTTGGCTGGCGCAATGCAGCTCAACAGCGTTCGACACGTTTGAAACGGTCTGTTCGAGCAATGAATCACCGCGAACGCGGCTCTCTTTGAAAAAGGATTTAACATGAGTGTATGGCGTCAGGCTCCTGATATCGAAGCCCTTATGGCGGCTCAGAAAAACACCATTGGCGAGGTGCTGGATATTCGCTTCGAATCGTTCACGGATGATTCCCTGACGGCCAGCATGGTGGTCGATCAGCGTACCCATCAGCCTTTCGGGCTGCTGCATGGCGGTGCATCCGTGGTGCTTGCCGAGTCTCTGGGATCGATGGCCAGTTACCTGATTGTCGACCCGAGCAAGTATTTCTGCGTCGGGCTAGAGGTCAACGCCAACCATCTGCGCGGTGTGCGTACCGGACGGGTAACCGGTGTTGTGCGTCCCGTGCACATCGGCCGTACCACTCATGTATGGGACATCCGCATCAGTACTGAAGAGGGCAAGCTGAGCTGCATATCGCGTCTGACCGTGGCGGTTGTGCCGCATGGCCAGGAGCCGCCTGCCCGCTGAGTTCATGCGCCTGATTTGTGGATGGCCGGAGTGCCATCTGCGATGGCAGTTCCAGTCATTGCTGTTGCTTGAAGCGGCTGCGCACAATTGCGACTCGTACGGCCTCTGGAAGTATCGGTATGTCGCAACCCGTGTTCTTCGCTCACGCCAACGGTTTTCCATCGGCTACCTATGGAAAGCTGTTCTGCGCGTTGGCACCGGAATATGCCGTCACGCACCTTGATCAGCATGCTCACGACCCGCGCTTTCCGGTGGATGACAACTGGCTGAACCTGGTCGATGAGCTGATCCATCATCTGCGTGAGCAGCCCGGCCCGGTATGGGGTGTGGGGCACTCGCTGGGTGGGGTTCTGCACCTGCATGCCGCGCTGCGCTGTCCGCAACTTTATCGTGGTGTGGTGATGCTGGATTCGCCGGTGCTGGGCCTGGCTGATCAGTTGTTCATCCGCGCAGCCAAACGGCTGGGTTTCATTGACCGCATCACGCCAGCGGGCCGCACACTGGGGCGTCGCGAGGCATTTGCCGATCTGGATGCAGCCCGCGCCTACTTTGCCAGCAAGACCCTGTTTCGCCGTTTCGATCCCGACTGCCTGACCGCTTACCTTGAACACGGCCTGCAGCAGGATGGCGAGCAACTGCGTCTGCGCTTTGACCCGGCGACGGAGATTAGTATTTACCGCAGCATTCCTCACACCAGCCCGATACCATCGCGGCAGCTCAAGGTGCCGCTGGCCATGGTGCGTGGCCAACACAGCCGGGTGATCATGCCTCATCATGGTTACCTTGCCCGACGCATGCGCGAAGGCGAATACCTGTCCATGCCCGGAGGGCACATGTTTCCACTTGAACGACCGGACGAAACGGCGTTGCTGCTCAAGACGCTGTTTGCACGCTGGAATGCCCGCAGTGCCTCCAGGGCCAGTGCATGACGCTTGCGGTGGAGGAAGTGCGCCTGAGCCTGGGGCATATCGAGCTGGCGGCTCATCTGTACGGCCCCGAGGACGGTCAGCCGGTTATCGCGCTGCACGGCTGGCTCGACAACGCCAACAGTTTCGCCCGGCTCGCACCACGTCTTGAGGGGGTACGGGTGGTGGCGCTGGACCTGGCGGGGCACGGTCATTCTGATCACCGACCAGCAGGCTCGTCCTATGCACTGGCTGATTATGCATTCGACGTGCTGCGCGTCGCCGAGCAACTTGGCTGGCAGCGCTTTGCCCTGCTGGGGCACTCGCTGGGCGCGATCATTTCTGTGTTGCTGGCAAGTTCGCTACCCGAGCGGGTCACGCGCCTGGCGCTGATCGACGGTCTGCTGCCATTGACGGGCAAGGCCGAATCCGCCGCCGAGCGAATGGGTGCCGCCATGCAGGCGCAACTCGAACTGGCGAACAAGAAAAAACCGGTTTATCAGGATCAGGATCGAGCCATTCAGGCGCGGATGAAAGGCGTGGTGGCGGTCAGTCGCGAGGCGGCCGAGCTGCTGGCTCAGCGAGGCTTGATGCCGGTGCCGGGTGGTTACACCTGGCGCAGCGACAGCCGCCTGACCTTGCCCTCCGCAATACGCTTCACGGATCAACAGGCCATGGCGTTCGTTCACGGCATTCGTTGCCCGACGCAATTGGTGATTGCCTCCGATGGCATGCTGGCGCAAAGGCAGGAGCTGTTGTCAGCGCTGCCCTTTGACGTCGAACGGCTGGTCGGCGGGCATCATTTGCACCTGAACGATGAGCAGGGAGCACATTCTGTTGCACACTGTATCAATCGCTTCTTCGCTGCTTCTTGACTTGAGACCGGCAACTGCCGACGCTGAGCGGGTTGAAACAGGAGTCAACCGTGATGGATCAATCCGCAGCCTCTCGCGACCGCCTTGTCGGCGATCTTTTTTATTCTAGCCCCCTGCTTGCCTGCCAATGAGAGCACTCATGCGTTTATCAAGTGTTCCCGTTGCGGCGTTGTGCATGTCGCTGTTCAGCGCTGTCCTTTTCGCTGCCGATGCGCCGGGCAGTCGTGATCTGGAGATTTTGCCCCGTCTGACCGATACCGAAATCGTAGACTATCGTCCTGCCGCCGAGCTTGAGCGTGTCTACCCGATGGGCTCGATCCGCAAGATCAGCGGTCAGTTGCGTTTCGACGGCCAGGTCAGTGCGCGTGGCACTCTGACGTCGGTTACTTATCAATTACCTGCCGAGCACGCATCCGACGACGCCTTTACCGCCGCGCGTGAAGCCTTGCAGCAGCAGGGTGCAGAATTGTTGTTCTGGTGCCAGGCGCGTGACTGCGGAGAAAGCAGTCTGTGGGCCAACGAGGTGTTCGGTAATGCCAAGCTGTATGGCGCGGACGACCGGCAGGCGTACCTGCTGTTGCGTCTGGCCGAGCCCCGGAGCGAAACCCTGGTCGCGCTATACAGCATCACCCGCGGCAACCGTAGGGCTTACTTGCATGTCGAGCAGTTTGAATCCGCCGCGCCGCTGGGCGAACTGCTGCCAACCTCGGCCACGTTGCTGCGCCAACTGAAAAGCACGGGCAAGCTGGAGCTGCCCAGGCTGAGCGGCGAGCCACAGGAAGCCTGGGTCACGCTGATTTCCCGCGGTCTGAATCTGGACAGCACGCTGCGCGCAACCGTCTCCGGCCCCAGTGCAAGTGCATGGCGCGACGCTCTGGTGGCCAAGGGCGTGCGCGCTGCGCGTCTGGAAGCGGGCGCTGCCGATAGCAAGGGGCTGGTGATCGAGGTCATCCGCTAACCCTGATGCGCAAGGTTATGGAGAACAATAGCTGACCTCAGCCTTGTTCAGCCTTATGCTCGTGACCTCCGAGCCTATAAGTGGATGCCGCATGTTCAACAATGATCGTTTACTGGTGCAGATTCTGCTGCTGGCGCTATTCGGTGCCTGCCTCTGGGTGATGGCACCTTTCTGGTCGGCACTGATCTGGGGCGCGGTACTGGCGTTTGCCAGCTGGCCGCTGATGCGCCTGCTGACACGCTGGTTCAACGGTCGCGAATCGCTGGCCGCTTTGGTCATGAGCCTGTGCTGGATGTTGCTGGTGGCGGCTCCGCTGGTCTGGCTGGGGTTCAATCTTGCTGATCATGTGCGTGATGCCACGGCGCTGATCAAGGATATCCAGGTGGACGGGCTGCCCGATCCGCCGCAATGGTTGGCAGGGGTTCCATTGGTGGGCGAGCGACTGGTGGGGTTCTGGACCACCATCGATCAGCAGGGCGCGGCGCTGATGAATACCGTCAAGCCTTATCTGGGGGAGGTCGGCAACTGGCTGCTGGCGCGCAGTGCACAGATAGGTGGCGGCATCCTTGAGCTGACCCTGAGCATCGTCTTCGCGTTCTTTTTCTACCGCGATGGCCCGCGTCTGGCGGCCTTCGTGCTCAGCCTGCTTGAGCGTCTGATCGGTGATCGTGCCCAGTACTATCTGGACCTGGTGGCCGGTACGGTACAACGAGTGGTCAACGGGGTGATAGGCACGGCGGCGGCACAGGCATTGCTGGCGCTGATCGGCTTTCTGATTGCGGGCATTCCCGGCGCGCTGGTACTGGGTATTCTTACTTTCCTGTTCAGCCTTATTCCGATGGGCCCGCCGCTGGTCTGGTTGCCTGCGACTGCCTGGCTGGTCTGGCAGGGCGAATACGGCATGGCGATATTTCTAGGTATCTGGGGCATGTTCGTCATCAGCGGTGTCGATAACGTGCTCAAGCCTTACCTGATCAGTCGGGGCGGCAACCTGCCGCTGGTGATCGTGTTGCTGGGGGTATTTGGTGGTCTGCTGGCGTTTGGTTTTATCGGCCTGTTCATCGGCCCGACCCTGCTGGCGGTAGCCTATAGCCTGCTGACTGACTGGGTTGGCAGCGAGCGTGCCCGCAGCAGCCGCTGACGGCGAAAGTTTCCGCCGCACCAGGACGGGCGGCGGAGCCTCGCTTTACGCAGCGGTGTCCAAGTACTTACCGACTGGCTTACTGCTCTGGGTGTCATATTTTTCGCTGAGTGCGGCGATCATCTTGTTCAAGGCCTGAGTGGCAATCTGGTTGGTGTTGCCCTGATCAATGGTGTTGTCACTCTGTTTCAACGCGGCAGACAACTCGGAGGCGCTGATACTGTCGTTGCTATCGCTGTCCAGCGTACTGAACAGGTTGGCGCTGTCAGTGCTGCCGGAGGTGCTCATTTGCGCAGGCGGCATACCGGCAGGGGGCTGTTGCGGTTGCATACCGGCGACCAGTTCTTCAAGGCTGACTGTGCCGTCTTCGTCAGTGTCCAGTGCATCGAACACCTGGTTGCTGTTCGCCGTGCTGCCCGAATTGCTCAGGCCGGTGGTCAGTTCGTCGCTGCTGATCGCGCCATCGCCATCGCTGTCCAGCGAGCCGAGCAGGTCTTCTGCCTGCTCATCGACCGACTGCATGGGCGGCGGCGGTGGCGGCGTCATGGCGGCCAGTTCATCGGCATCCAGGCTGTCGTCGTCATTGCTGTCCAGATCGCTGAACGTCTTGCTCAGGCTGACAGTAATGCCATCCTTGCTGTCCGACGATAGGGCTGAACTCAGCTCATCCTTGCCGATGCTGCCGTCGCCATCGGTGTCCAGTTTTGCCAGCAACTCTTCCTGAAACTTCTTGCTGTTGGTGCTGGTGGTTGCGCTGGTCGAACTGGTATAGCTGGAAAAGCTGCTGCTGATCCCGTTGATCATGAGTCTCACTCCCCTGAGATAAATGTGTCCGGTAGCGGTGTACCGGCTTTTGCAGCCTCGGGGCGTCAGTTGTCCTGGAGATTTAAGATTTGTACGCGGCGTGATACAGACTGCGTCAGAGGCGCGGCAGGTTCAGTATCGCGGTCAGGCCGCCACCCGGTGTTTGCGCAAGCGTCAGCTCGCCGCCGATTCTTCGCGCAGCCTCACGGGCGATGCTCATGCCCATGCCGATGCCGCCGGAGTTGCGGTTGCGCGAACCTTCCAGGCGATAGAACGGCTCAAACACCGCTTCGTGAAATTCAGGGGCAATGCCCGGTCCGTGATCAACGACCGATACGCGTACGCGTTCGGCGCTGTCCTCGATCACGATATGGACGCTACCGGCATAGCGCAGCGCGTTGTCGACCAGGTTCTGCAGGCACGAGCGCAGTGCCATCGGTTGTGTTCTGAGCGGCTTGCACTGGCCTTGGTACTGCACATCGTCGCCATTGTCCTGCGCATTCTCGGCCTGGGATTCGATCAGCGCCTGCAGGTCGAACTGCTGCAACGCTTCGCTGCGCCGATGTTCATTGAGGTAGGCAAGCGTGGCGTCGAGCATGCTGATCATGTCGTTGAGGTCCTGTGTCATCTGGCCATGCAGCCTTGGCTCTTCGATCTGTTCAACACGCAGCTTGAGCCGCGAAAGGGGCGTGCGCAGGTCATGGGATACCGCAGCCAGCATGCGCCCGCGCTGCTGCATCTGTTCGCGGATCTTGCGCTGCATGAGGTTGAAGGTCTGCGCGGCCTGGCGTGCTTCCTGCGGGCCGCTTATTTCAAGGGGCGGGCTGTCCAGGTCTTCACTGAGGCGCTCGGCGGCCTCGCTCAGGCGCTGTACCGGGCGGCTCAGTGCCTTGGCGCCATACCATGCGGCAACAATGAGGGTGACGAACTGAAAGAACAGCAGCACCAGCGGGCCACCCGGTGGCGGTCGATGACGTCGCCCTTGATCATCCTGCGAATGCTGCGCGTCGGGGCGGTCATCAGGTGGAGGGCGCATGCCGTATTGGGTGAACCAGATGAAAGCCAGTAAATGCGCCAGCAGAATAGCCAGCAGTGCGCCCCCGAAAAGGCGCGCAAACAGCGTGTCGAACCGGCGGATCAACCCAGCTCCCTGGCATCGAACAAATAGCCTTCACCGCGCACAGTCTTGATCAACTGCGGGTTCTTTGGATCGTCGCCGAGCTTCTGACGCAAACGCGAGACCAGCAAATCGATGCTGCGGTCGAACGCTTCGATCGATCGGCCTCGGGCGGCGTCCAGCAACTGTTCACGGCTCAGCACCCGGTGCGGCCGTTCGAGAAATACGCGCAGCAGACGGAACTCGGCGTTGGACAGCGGCACCACCAGACCGTCGGCGGCTGTCAATTGACGCAGCACGCTGTTCAGCCGCCAGGCGTCAAAGCGAATGGTGGTGCGCTGATCGCTGCGTTCGTCGCGTACCCGGCGCAGTATGGTCTGAATACGCGCGACCAGCTCGCGCGGCTCGAACGGCTTGGCCATGTAATCGTCGGCACCCAGTTCCAGACCAATGATCCGGTCAGTCGGTTCGCAGCGTGCGGTCAGCATCAGAATCGGGATGTCCGAGGTGCTGCGCAGCCAGCGGCACAGCGACAGGCCGTCTTCACCGGGCAGCATCAGGTCGAGCACCACCACGTCGAAGGTTTCATCGGTCAATGCCTGACGCATCTGCGTGCCGTCGGTGACGCCACGAGCGTTGATATTGAAGCGCGTCAGGTAATCGCAGAGCAGTTCGCGAATGGCCACATCGTCATCGACAATCAGCGCGCGAACGCTCCAGCGTTGTTCGGTCGATGTGGCATCCAGGGGGTTATCGTGAAGTGCTTGCATAGTGCGTCTGTCGCCTGCGTGTGCCGCCGTTGTCTGGCCGCTGTTGAAGATCAACGCTGCTCCTCATGCTACTTCGCCGGGAGTTGCGGCGGAAGGGTGACGTGATCGAATGTCGGGGGCATTTCAGAAATGTATCCAGCCTGATACAAAAGCTGTCGAACGTGCTTTCCGGCTCAGCCCTGCTACTGCTAGTTCTGACAGTATCCCGTCTCCGGTAACTGCCGTTTAATCAGCTGGAGCATAGGCCCGGATGGCCTGTGGTCTGAAGAAAAGCGCTCACTGAGAGAGCTTTTCACCCATCAATCCGCCGCAGGGCTCCTGTGAAGGGAGGGGGCGGCAATCGGTAGCAAAGGAGTGCTCATTATGGTCGGTTCGAAAACAATACTGACACCTGAACAAAGCAAGACGGCGCGCATCGCGTACCGGCTGGCGCGCAGTCAGCGCGGTATGGACCTCAAGGCAGAGCTCGCAGTGGCGCAAGTGGCCAACATCGTGGACCCGACGGACGGGACGTTGAACAAGGACGTTTTGCTCGGTGCATCGCTTGACGTTACTCTCGCCCAGTGGGCGCAGTTGGTCACTGGCGATAACGAATCCGATACCTTTTTCATCGATTGGGCAGTGGGTGAAGTACCGGCTGACGACGGATTCGTGGAAGTGTTCACAGATAAGGTCACTGCGCCAGTGGCCGTTGGCACCTTTCCAAAGACGATCAACATTCCGCTGACCGCCCTTTCGCCTGGATTCCCCAAACCGGCAGACGGTGTTTATAGTCTTCGCTATCGGATCAGGCAGCCGAACGACCAGGAGACTATCAGCCCGCTGCTCAAGCTGATCGTCGATACCACGCCGCCCGGCGGGCATGTTGAGCCCGGGCAGATGAGTCTGAACACAGATCAGTTGACCCAGGCGTTTCTGGATAACAATCCGGACGGTATTGTCGGCACGCTGCCTGACTATGACGACTGGACACCCGGCGACAAGGTAGCGTTCTATTGGGTTGGCACTCCGTTGCCCGACAAGCCCGCAGATCTGCCGGCTCCTGTCGGTGTCGTTGACGTGGCCAGCGCGACGGATAATAAGGTGACATTCCCGGTTGATATAATTGGCGACTCCAAGGATGAGGCCTACTACGTCGCTTACTTTCTGGTGGACAAAGCGACCAACCGCAGTCCGCTTTCCAACTACAAGCGCATAGACGTAGCGTTGGGGCTGCTGCCCGACAATCTGAAGGACCCGCTGGTGCCACTGGCGCTGCCTCCGGAAAATCTGATCAACCTGCCTGACGCACGAATGGGCGTCGAGGTGCTGATCGAGTCGTTCGATAACTGGAAGCCTACCGATCGTATCGAGGTCACTTGGGGTACAGCAGTACTGTGGCCTGAGTACATGGGAGAGGTCCCGCAGTTTCCGTTTTCGGTCAGGGTTCCTGACACGGTGTTGCGTGATCAGTACGATCAAGCGACTGGCGGTGATCAGCCGACTACAGTGAGTTATCGAGTCCTGCGTGGCGTTGTTCCGTCCGCAGTGAAAAGCATCAGTGTCAATGTCAATTTCTTCACTATCGGGCCTTATCCCGTTCCTGATCCTGACTGGCCTGATCCGGTCAACGATCAGTTGTTACCGGTCGAGGTCTACGGCGAAGTTTCCAACGCGCTGAATGTCCTGACGCCGCAGGACGATAAGAAGGATGCCAGTGTCAGATTCAAACTTTATGACCCGCTTCTAGCGGGCGAAGTTGTAGATTTCTACTGGGGCGCGAGCCATGTGCCTGAGGTGCAATACACCGTGGTAGGCACTGATAAGGCCGGAGACGAGCGCGAGGTCGAAATACCCTGGCGTTATATCGAATTTGAAGGTAATCGCCCTGATTTGCCGGTTCATTACAGCATTCGTGCCGCCGACTCAGAGAATACGCAACAATCGCCGGATACGCGGGTCGACGTGAGTGCTGTGGTCATCACTCCCGATGCCCCGGTCTTTGAAGGTACCAGTTCAGGCGGCTGGCTGAATTGCACCTCGCTCTATAAGGATCCTGCCAATCCATCCTCAGGAGAGCCCGGTGTGCGAGTGGCCGTTCCTGATCTTTCGAACTATCTGGTGACAGGCGATACCGTCACTCTGTACTGGAACGCTTTTCCGCCGGATCCAAATGACGATACGCCTATTTCAGGTGCCGAAAAGACCGAAGATATTGTGTTGGGGGACGATTATCCAGTCACGGGCTTTACTTGGCTGGTCACGCCATACGCGACACACCTTCTGCCCACTTATGACCCTGCTGGTCATGGCATAGATGCGCGCGGGAAGATCAAGTATTCGTTCACTCTGAAGGGCTCCACCATTACCTCACTGGAAACCACTGCCAAGGTGGGTATGTACTGGGCAAATGGAGCGTGTCCTATCGTGTAGAGAGCTTTAAAGACGGATCACAGGCAGAAGGTGCCTGCGATCCTCTGCGCGCCGTGTTTTCAGTTATTGCGCCGGTCCAGGTTGCTCCCAAACAGTTTAATGAAGCTGTGCGTATGGGGGCATTTTGCCTACGCTTACCGGTACCTCCCCGTAAATTAACGACTGGCAGAGCCTCAATACCAGAACCTCCCTACATTTACATAGGAAACGTCCTACAGAGCATTCAGTTTGATCCCCGTAACCTTCCGGCCTCTTTCTCGTGGCCGAGTTCGGGCAAGGACCACGGGGTTCAACGCCGTTTCATTCAGGTAATACACCATAATGAATGCTCCATTCGCGCTGCTTCCGCTCTCACGAACACTAAAGATCATGGCGTTTCTCTCCCCCTTCCTGTCCAGCAGTTCTGTCTTTGCGCAAACCTCTGTCAATGGCCCCGCGACCATTGATGCCACGACCCCGCTGGACAGCTATCGGGTGGGCAGCAATGGGGTGCTGACCGCCAATGGCGCGACCACCCTGCAAATATCTACAGTCACCGGCGCGCAGCTGACACTCAATGGCAGTCAGGTCAGCGCGGCTACCGGCACAGCAGTCTCGTTGACCGGGGCAAATGCCTTGATTACCGGAAGCCAGCTGACGGGAGGCGCGGATGGTATGGGGATGGGCAATAACACTGCGCAACTGGTTGGCTCCACGGCAACGGTTATCGGCAGCACGATCACGGCAACCAATCGTGGCGTGAATGCCGGCTCGCTTGCCAATCTGACACTGGAGCACAGCGCAGTAACGGCCACGGGCACCAACGGCAGAGGCGTGGAGATGTTTGACTCCACTGTGAAGGCGTCCGACAGTACCATCACCGGGCAGCAATATGGCATCCGTATGCTTGCCGACCCCGGCGTGCCCTCAAGCAATCTATTGACCCTGGAAGGGACCCGGGTTGAAGGTGTCACGGATTCGGCACTGATTGTCGGAACGCCCACCGGGGCGCCTGCCACTGCCACTATTTTCGTAAAAAATGGCTCCACGCTGACCGGCGGCAACGGCAAGATACTGGAGCTGATCAACGGTTCTACAGCCAATATGACCGTCGACAACAGTCAATTGCTGGGCGACATATCCGCTGACGCAGGCAGTACTGCCGGTCTGGTATTACAAAACAATGCCACCCTGACCGGACGTCTGCAGAACGTCGCCAGTTTTTCGCTCGCCAGCGGGGGGCAGTGGACGATGGTCGAAAACAGCCAGGTGGGTAACGTGTCCATGAATGGCGGGTCGGTCAGGTTTGGTGACGCGGCCTCGTTTTACACCTTGTCACTTGCAAGCCTGTCAGGGAGCGGCACGTTCATGATGGACGTGGATTTCGGCGGCGCGGCCACAGACTTTCTGGATATCACCGGCAATGCAACCGGCAGCCATTCCTTGCTTATCGGCAGCACCGGTACCGATCCTCTCAGTGACACCTCTCTGCACGTAGTACATGCCGCAGCCGGCGATGCCAGTTTTTCCCTGGCAGGCGGCGCCGTGGATCTGGGGGCATGGTCCTATGACCTGATCAAGCATGGCGCAAACGACTGGTATCTGGACACCGCCACCCGAACCATCAGCCCGGGCGCACAGACTGTCATGGCGTTGTTCAATACCGCACCGACTGTCTGGTATGGAGAGTTGAGCACGTTACGTTCGCGCATGGGTGAGTTGCGCATGGACCAGGCCCGTTCCGGTGGCTGGATGCGTACCTACGGCAACAAATTCAATGTCGCCGACGCCTCGGGCTTCGGATATCAGCAGGTTCAGAGCGGTGTTGCTCTTGGCGCAGATGGCAAGCTGCCTGTGGGGTCGGGGCAATGGCTGGCGGGTGTCATGATCGGGCAAAGCTCGTCCGACCTCAGCCTGGATCACGGTGCCAGTGGCAAGGTCGACAGCTACTCGCTGGGCGCTTACAGCACCTGGCTGGACAGCGAGAGCGGCTACTACGTCGATGGCGTGATCAAACTCAATCAGTTCAAAAACAAGGCCAGAGTCAATCTCAGCGATGGTTCCCGCACGCGCGGCAACTACGACAATCTGGGGGTTGGCGCGTCACTGGAACTGGGTCGGCACATCAAACTGAACAACGGTTATTTTCTTGAACCCTACACCCAACTGACGGGCCTGGTCGTTCAGGGCAAGGACTATGCCCTGGATAACGGTATGCATGCTGAAGGTGACCGCAGCCGGTCGCTGCTCGGCAAGGTCGGTACGACGGCGGGGCGCAGTTTCGATCTGGGCCAGGGACGTACGCTGCAACCTTACGTGCGGGTTGCCGTGGCCCAGGAATTCGTCAACAGGAACGAGGTCAAGGTCAACGACAACGTCTTCAATAACGACCTCTCTGGTTCCCGTGGCGAATTGGGTGCGGGCGTTTCGGTGTCGCTGTCTGACAACCTGCAGTTGCATGCTGATTTCGATTACAGCAATGGCGATGCCATCGAGCAGCCGTGGGGCGCCAGTGCAGGCTTGCGTTACAGCTGGTAGCGACAGCGAAGCGGGAGGCTGATGCTTGATCGATGGCGCTGATGCGCCAACGGTCCTATCACTTGTGCCAGTATCCGCAGAAAAAAACTGGGTGTTAACTGACGGGCATGGCGGTCGGCAAACGGGTCGGCCACCGCTTTCTCGTGCTGGAGGCCTGGCTAATGTCTGTCATTTCAACGTGGATCGAACGGATCAGAATCCTTTTTCGGCCGGCTTCATGGCGCAAGAGCGTGCTGCTTGCGCCGCCCTTGATCGCCGAACTCCTCCCTGACGTACCCGGCGGTGAGCCCAATCTGCTTCCCAGCAGTGCCTGGCTCGTGCCGTTGCGGGTCGATTTTCCCATGTGGCAAAACTCCGAGCCCACCCCAAGCAACCCTGAGTATCTGCGCGTGTACTGGAATGACGTGCTGCTGGACGAGAAGGTCTGGACCGAACCTGTACAGCCTGTCGATCTGTTCATCATGATCGCGCAGCAACGCCTTGGCGAAGGCCGGCATCAACTCCGTTATAGCGTCGAGACCGCGAACCAGGTGCAGACTGAATCCGAAACACTGGCCTTTGTCATTGATAAAACGGCACCGGTATTCGCAGACGAAGGGGCGCTGATTTTTCCGGAAGAAATCATCAGGGATGGTCTTACCTCGGCCTGGCTGGACTCTCATGGCGACACCGTGCTGGCCGAAGTGCCCGCGTATTTTTTGCCGAACCCCGGGGATCTCGTTATCTGGTACTGGAGCAGTACGCCGACGGGATCGGAGCGCACCGGAACCCTGACGCTTGAAGAGTCCGATATCGGAAGCGCGATTAATATTGCCTTCGACAGGCAACTGGTTCTCGAGAGCGGCGATGGCATTCGTTACGTGTCCTACAGGCTGAAGGATCGCTCGGGGAATAGCGGGCCCCGGGCGCTGGCTGTTTCGCTGCTGGTGTGCGCTCAGCCAGTACAGCGTGTGCTGCCACCCCCGCTGGTTCAGAAGGCCTCAGGCTCGGCATACGCCAGTACCCTCGATCCGGTAGATGCTTATGGGGGCGCAGTGGTATCGATACCCGAGAATGCCGTGATTGCTCCCGGTGACACCGTCCGCGTCCAATGGGCCGAGCCCGGCAGTGTGGGTTCCTTTCTTACGGAGGTAGCAGACTCGAGACTGTTCAACATTCCTTCCACACAGATTGCCCAGCATTTCGGCAAGGCGATCCCGGTGTACTACGAGGTGTTCGAAAATAGCGCCGAACCACCTTATCGTTCGGACCAGCATACTCTGACTCTGCGTATTCCGGGGATGACAGGCTTTCCAGTCGTGCAGTGTGACAAGGTCTCCGGGACGATTCTGAGCCTGCAAGACATTGCCGAGGGAGGCTACGCAAGGTTCACGCTCGACAGTTGGTCATTCATGGGCACTGACCAGTTCGTCACCATTGATGTGCGTGGTGTCAGCGGTGCTGATAATGAGTTGTTGATCGTGAACGTTCTGGATGAATACCCGGTGCCGCGGGTGGACGATAGAATCGACGCCGGTGTTATCAGCAAAACGGATTTGAAGGCATTTAATCTCGGCACTCAGCTGGATGTCCGGGTGCGTGTGAGTTTCGACCAGACGCTCTCCTGGCAGTCTTTCCCTTCGCTCAGACCAACGTTGTACCCCTGAGGAGGTCATGGACCGCCAGGTTGGCAGTCCACGGCGCATTGCTACTTGTAGGTCATCGTGAAGCTGAGGGCCCCTTTGGCCTTGCCCGGCCGGATCGCGCTGCTGGCCTGTGTCTGATAGAAACGGGCGTAAAAGTTCAGCACAACGTTACCGGGTGTGATTACCATCATTGGCACTTCGGTCTGCAGCTCCATGGGCGTGACTCCATCACCTTTGAGAATCTGAATCCCCATGCCCTTGGCGTCCGAGTCGCTGGTCAGGGTGAAAACCCCGCTGCCGACAGGGCCCTCGGGAACCGAGCCTTCGACACCATCGAGCTGGATATGCGCCGTTGCCACGAAGCCTGCGTCCATGTAGGTCTCGCAGTTACTCAACGCAATACTGAAGGGCACTGCCGGTGTGGTGAAGCCGGGACCGGTGAAGTCCGCGCTGTCCCACTCACCCAACTGCACCGGGTCGGCACTGACCGGATCTGCACCAACGCTGCACTGTGCCTGAAGTATCGTGCCGGTTAGCCCGTACTTCATGATCCTGCCAAGCGTTGTCACGCTTCCGGAGAACAGTTCACTGCCATTGAGCACATTGGGTCCGGAGGGGATCGGTCCGGTCTTGACCAGCGTTACATAGTTGTTCAAATGAACGAAAGGCAGGCTCGTGAGCATTTTCTGGTGGTCGTTGAGGCCGATGAACGGAACGGAGGCGCTTCCTCCTACAGGCGTGAAGCAATTGCTGCAGTTCCTGTCATACGGATACCCCAGTCTTATCCGCACTCCGACGCCCGGAATATTGGTTTGCAGTATCTTGCCTGTGAGGTCTTCCCCGTTTATCGGCTCCAGCGTGCCAGGAAATATCGGAACCGTAGCCGTTGCATTGAATTCCAGAAGAGCCGTGCCGTCATTTCTGCAGGCCGCCTCCAGACCTGCCTTGTCTGGCGTGGTGTGAAGCATATCGATGCTGCCGATAAAGGTGCCCACTGCGGCGTCTTTCGGGACGTAGAGCGTGCCGATGTCGCGCCGGTAATCTTTTATTCCCGGTGGGGAAATCCAATAGCAATCGTTGCTCGGTATGTCATCCGGTAGGTCGGAATAAGCCGCAGCACTATAGCTGGTCCCCAACAGGATCAGACTGGGGAGCAGGGCGTTCAATGCAGAGTTCATGGGGGGATTCCTGAAATAACAATGTCGCGGATGGCTCAGACCTGATGTCACTGGGCACACGTCATGTCTTGCATTCGGTAGCCCTTGGCCAGAGGCATGCCGGCGGGGTCTATGTGCAGATGACACTGAGGGTCGCTTTTCTCACCCCAGCGGACATCGAGGGTTTGTGCCTGCATGCCGGTGGACAGCAAAATCTGCCCGCCCTGACCTGCGATGCCCAGAATGTTGCCCTGCGCATCGCTCACCTGGGCACCGAATGGCAACGGTTTGCCACCGTCAGTGGTTGCATTGATGATCAGGCGTGTCACCGTGCGCGCAGCGAAAGTAGTCTTGATCACGGCACCCCTGGCAGGTACTACTTGAGTACTGGCGTTATCGATTTCCACCTCGGGCCCCAGTCGGTCGGTTTGCAAGGTGATCGGGTTATGGCGGTAGGGACGCAGATAGGGCATCAATGCGTAGCCGCGACTATTGGTCCTGACACCGGTAGCGTTCTGTATGCCAACGCCGGGTGTATCGGGTACTTCGATCAGGGCGATGGTGTCGCCCAGATTCGGGCCGAACTCGATGCCATCCGCATGCAGCAACAAGGCACCACTGGCGTTGACTGATGCACTTCGATAATCATTGCCTTGGGTCACACCGGCGCCGAGGCTGGCGAAGGGCGCCTGATAGCCGGCCGCGAGGCCTGCACTTTGCTGCTTGCCGTCATCGTTGCTCAGACTGGCGTGATAGTTGACGCGGTTTTCATAGAGGCTGCCGCTCAGGCTGCCCCGTTGACTGTGGCGATTGGCGCTGCTTTGCAGGTCGAATGTGGCATTGCTCGAATGGCCGGTGTCGAGGGGCATCGAGATGCTCAGGCCGAACTGCCGGTCGTTGCCGCGGCTACTACTGGCTGCGCTCAGTGACTGTGAGGCGTAGAAGTTATAGGTGATCCCGGCACGATGGGTGTTGAAATTGAATTGAAATTGTCGCTGTTCGATATCGCTGCCCCAGTAATCCTGTTGCGACAGCGTCAGACCAACGCTGCTGCGTAAGCCGATTCTCTGATGAACCGAAGCTTCCAGGCGGCTTCGGCGGCTGCCTGTGAACGTAGCGTCGTTGCTGCGCTGACTGACGGCTTCGTCGAAATCCCGATAGCCTTCGGTGGAGTAGCGATAACCTGCGAAGCGCAGATTGGTCTGGGTAGTGAACGCCTTGCCATACTTGATGGCGTAACTCATGCCTTGCACGCTGGACTGACCGGGTTGGTCGATGCTGGCGCGTGACCGGGTCACATCGAACGCCATCGCCCCCAGCGTGCCCATGTCCCGTGACACGCCCAGTGCAGCGGCGTGGTAGAAGTCGCTGGTTATAACTCCGCCATAAAGTGTCGAGTTCCAGCCTGTTCCAACGGCCAGCGTGCCTTGCCACAGCCACGGATGCTCGGTGGCGTAGGCACCGTTGAAGCGGCCCAGGGCGGCGCTGTATTTCCAGACGCCTTCGCGCAACAGGTTACTCATGGTCGAGTAAGGTTGGGTAAAGCGCCGGACCTGACCATCGGCCTCGGTCAGCACGATCTCCAGTTCGCCGCTGCCCGCCGTGTTCAGGTCATCTATTTCATAGGGGCCGGCACTGACATATGTGGAGTAGATCGGGTATCCGTTGCGCAGCACTTCCAGTTTGGCCCTGCTTTGCGCAACGCCACGAATCACCGGTGCGTAACCCTGCAGGGAATCGGGGAGCATCTCCTGATCGGTTTTGATCAACCCGCCCTTGATCGGCACGCTCCGGAAGACATCGCCGCCGGTGTAGGTTTCACCCAGGGTCAGGTTAGCGTGCGTGCCAGGCAGGTCGCGCTGTGCATAAGCATAGGCTCTGGTCCACTCGCGATGTCCCCGCGCATCCTGACGCACGCTTTGATTGCTGCGCAATCGCCATGATCCCAGGTTGATACCGGTGTTGAGGTACAGGTCTGCGTTGCTGCTGGTGCCTGTCTCCCTGTGGGTCGTCTGTTGCACCGAGGTCTGGTAATTGATGAAGGCGGCGTTGATGCCGTAATCCCAAAGCGCCGGGTCCACTCGCCCGTTGGCATCGCGGCGCATGGCGATCTGCGGTATAGAGATCGACAGTTGCAGTCTGCCGCCGTCCAGTACGACCCTGGCGTCCGGAATCAGTTGCCCCAGCGCGACACAGGCGACTTGCAACAAGGCCGGGTCGGCCAGACTGCCGAGACGTACGCCGATCTGCTCCAGCAACTCCGGTGACAGGCAGGGCAGCAGGCCGTTGCCTTGTGGGTCGGCATCGAAACGGATCTGACGTTGGCCGAAATAGCGCATATTGACGTGGATTTCTACCCAATGCTCGCCTGGCCCGAGGCTCTCGACAGCTGACAACTGGTTCAGCACGCTGGCCGCGGCCGCACTGTCATAGTCCTGGCCCTGACGCAGGAAGCCAGGCTGGAAATTGACGGCGGTTGCCGCTCTGGTCGGCTCCAGCACAACGGTAACGCTGCCGCACACAATCAGCACCTGCATAAAGCGCAGGCGCACTGGTATGAGCCCGGAATCGGGTAATAGGGTCATGTTCAATGTCCTGGGATGAAGCGGGTCTGCGCTGTTTCAGTCAGTCAGCGTGGCCGTAGCTGTCAGCGGCTGGCTGTAGCCGCCGTAATCGTTGATCGCGGCAAACACCACCTGAAGGCCCGGTATCGCTTTCGTTTCGTTGAGCTTGTAATGGCGAGAGCTGAACGGGCCAAGCATGGCGACTTCACTGACCTTTTCAGTCCTGCCATCACCGGAGACGTCGAGGCGAATGAACGACACATGAAAGGGCGTCGGATTCATGGCGGTCAGCTCTGCCTTGCCGGCAATCTGCCGGACCGACCATTGCAGGTCCTTGAGGCGGGCAGTGGGGTTGTCAGTCAGCAGAACCGGGCGATAAAACAGTTTGATACGGGTACGCAGGGCAATATTCAGCACATTGCCTTGCGAAGAGTTGGCCTGAGGTATTTCCTGCACGTTGAAGTAGAACAATGATTCACGATCGGAGGGCAGGTCTTGGGGCAGGCCATTGATCTGTACGTGTTGTTCCTTGCCCGGATTAAGGCGAAAAAGTGGCGGCGAAGGTGCGAATGGAACGACGGTGACAGTGTCGTCTGCCTCCGTATTTACCCAGGTCTGTACCGCGAACGGCCGATCACTTGGATTGGATATGACCACCGACGTACTGCGCTTGTCGCCATCGAATACTATGCGCGTTGCGTTGACGGTCAGTGCTGCCTGGCTGGCAGGTATATAAGCTGCGCACATGAATAATATCGTGCACCCCGCGAGGGCAGGTCTTTTAAAAGACTGTTGGCACATCATGAAAAGTTACCTTGTACGTTCAGATCCGAAACGGACCTGAACGTATTGAAGATGCTTCACGTGAAAAGACTATCGATCCTTACACAGTGAGCGAGTGGGTCGATGTATCAGTTAATCGCGACAACAAACTGGACATCCGCCGAGGCAGCACCGGCTTGAACGGTAGCTGCTGTCGAACGGTAGTAGGCGTTGAACACCATGTCGGTGACACCGCCGTCGAGCAGTGTGTAAGGCGCCGACGTGTCGCCTGGTTTGATCGAGACCCCGGTCTGGTCCTTGATGACAATCGCAACGCCCTTTGCCCCGTCGGCAGTAGGGGTGACGCCGAAGTAGTCGCCGCTGCTGTCCGCGTCACCGATGAAGGTGACTTTGGCCGCATTCAAGCTGCCACCCGCCAGGCCGCAGTTGCCGTTGTCATTGACGCGCAGGGCAAAGCTCTTGCCAGACAGTTCGTCACCGATGCCGGTGAAGCGGCTGGCCTCGATAGAGCCCATGTTAACCAGGTTGCCGGTAGAGCCATCGCCCGGATTGACCACTTCGATAGGGCAGGTGGTGGAGGTTATCTTGCCTTCGAAACGGATGGTGCCGGAGTTGGCGGATGCGGCAGTGCCGGTCAGTGTGGTCGCCAGAGCAAGGCCTAGTACGGATAGCATTTTATTCACGATAAAAACCTTATAAGTATTAAAGTCACAAGAGTGGAGATGTAACTATTTATGGTGTCTTGATAGACAGTTTGTGTTGTGCGTCATGACGGGACGGGAGTTTACAGCAGGTGCGTTAGTTGCGAAGTCTCTGGCGGACTTTGGTTAGTGGCGGGAGGTGTAGGATATTTCCTAAATTAGTGTCATACATTTAAAATCTTGAGTTTTTACGTTGTTCCGGATTTTTCATGGGTCTGTGCTTGTCTGTTCGGGCAGAGAATCCGAAGGGCAAATGTAACGGTATGGAAATAGAGGCGTTGACTGAAATGCCGCCGACAGCCACGAGCTTTTTGTCGGCGGCGGGAAGTCCAGCTTTATCACATGCGAGTATTGTATTGTCTAAGCTTGAATACGTTTCGCCCTAACTCGCGCATCGGTTCAAGAAAAGCCGTCCTTTTTTGAAGCCATGAAGGGTCGCTGGATGATGCTGTGTTAGTTGCCGATTGCTGGTTGACCCTGGCGTTAGGACCTTTCGTCGGCCGCGGGTTCGGTGGAGGTGGCACACGCCCCGACATGGACGCTCCTGGAGTCCCCCCATCCCCAACCAATCCGGGTACGGCCGAATCCGCTGAAGCAGACCCACGTCGCGCAGCTGTTCCAGGCGCGGCATCGTCAAGTGCCCCGAGTGACGAGCGCCTTATTATCCCCTCAGTTCCTTCTTCTAAAACCTTCTTCGCAGCCTTGAGCGCGCTTTTAACCATACTTTTCAATAGCCCCCCAGCGATGTCCACAGGTATCGAGGCGTAGCCAATGTATTCCCCTACCCGAAGGGCTGTGTCGTCTCCTTTCGCTACACCATAACCAGTGGCGGTCGTTGATGCAGCACTGAGCGCGGTCCCTGATGCCAAAGCCCCCGCCGCGATGTAGGCCGCCGTAGTTGAGGTCATCGTGATACCCAGGGCCGTTACAGGAATCGGGACGGCCTTGGTCATTCCATACGCTACTTTTGTCGCGTAGGCACCCCATATAGTGAGCGCTACGCCAAACGCAAGCATGACCCAGGTCATCGTTCCAATACCCTCCGACGTCTCTGCAGGGATCGCATCCTCATCGGGCCGTCGCAGCCTGCCACTCTGGGAGCTGGCGTCATGCCCGGTAGGGTCGCGCCAGGCAATGGGATTGCCCAGGCAATAGGTATAGGGGTTGACCCCGCCTGCACCAAAGGGGCTCAAGTAATCAGGGCTGTGAAAACGCATCATGCCCGGGTTGTAGGCTCTGTAGCCGTTGCCCAGCAGGTACCAGCCCGTGTCTTTTTCGCACACCTCGCCGTTGAACCCCGCAACGCTGAGCAGCGCGTCATCGCTGTGGCGTTCACCGTAGGCGCTGTAAACAGCTGTTCGCAACGTGTTCTGCTGGAACTCACCAACAACGCTCTGGTTCGCATCCGTCAGCAACAGCAGGGTTTCGGCAGGTTCTCCGATGGTCTGCTGGCCTATGGGTTGCTCGTCAATGTGCAGAAACTGAGTACGTCGGTCGTCCTGCACCGTGCTGCTCAATTGCTGGCCCTGATAAAAACGCAGTATTTCGCTGTCACTGCCATTGCGGGTGGTGGCCAGATGATCATGGCCGTCGTACGTGTAGGTGTTGATGGGCTCACCCGCCGGTTTTGCCACCCGAAGAAGGCGGCTCTGGCTGTCGTAGTGCAACTGGTTGCCATGCTCGTCAGTGCACTGATTGCCGTTGGCGTCATAGCTGAACGTCGGGTCCGGTGTGTCCCGTGGAGGCCGGTAGGTGATGCCCAGTAACTGGCATCGGTCCCTGGAATCGGGGTCCCCTTCTTTGCCATAGCGGAAAATGGCCGTCTCAGTGCTGAAGCCGGCCTCATTGCTGACGTCGTCAAATCTGGTAACGGTCAGGGTCATGTTGTCCAGCTCGTCGAAGATAAACGTCTGGTTGATGATTGCATTGCCGGATGCGTGCACTGGCCGGTTACTGCCTGAATAGGTGACGCCGCTCAGACGACCTCGAGCGTCATACTTGAACTCTTCCAGCAGCAGCGGGTTGCCCGCTTCATGCAAATGACGGCTTTGCATGAGCCCGTCGGGTTGCCATTGCTGTTTCAGCGTACGTACAGGGTGATTGCCGGCATTCTGCGTTCTGAGAACTTCCTGTCCCTGGTCGTCATATTCAATACGGTTTACCAGGCTGGTTCCGGCTACTGTGTCATGGGTCGTCATCTCGCAGGACTGACCCAGTGTGTCATAACGGGTGGTCACCTTCACGTTGCCCTGAACGGCACTTTCGAGTCGGCCGAAGGTGTCATACCGGTAAATCGTTTCAACGCCTTTGACACTGTTTTTGACGCCGCCTTTGCTCCGGCCTTTGACTACACCTTTAACCGGGTTTTTGACGTCTTTTTGTTCGACATCGGTGCGATACATCGCACGGCCCTGCAAGGATGTCCGATGCAGGGTTTGCCAGGTCCGGCCTTGCAGATCTTCCCAGGTCTCTTTGGTCAGCTGGTTATGCGCGTCATAAGCGTAAGTGCGCTTGCCCTGCTTATTGGTGGCAGAGATCAGGCGGGCACTGACGTTGTCATACTCGAAACGGGCAGCGTCATCCGGTGCAGTACTGGAGACACTGGAGACGATCTGATCGGTGAGTGCCAGGTTGTAGGTGTAGCTAATGTCATCACCCTTGGCCGTTTTGCGGGTTTTGATCTGCCGGTGACCGTCCTCATACTCGTAATGCTCGATACGTTGCCCTGCCTGGGCCAGTGTCAGACGCCCGAGCCCGTCGAACGTCTGTTGGCCTGTCAGGGTTTTGGTAATACCGTCCGGATGAATCACGTTCAGGCTGGTCGGCAGCTCGGTGGTGCTGAACGGTTCATATTCACGATGTGCCTCGCTGCTATCGGGCAAGCGTGTGCTGACCATGCGCGACCAGGCGTCATAACTGAACTGCGTTTTGTGGTCTGACGCATCGGTCTGTTCCGTGCAGCGTCCCATTCCGTCGTAGAGAAAGGTTTGTGAGCCCAGATCTTTTCCTGCTGCGTTCTGGCTCTTGATCCTGGCTGGCTTGCCGAACATATTCAGCCAGGTCTCGCTACGACCACTGATCAGGGTTTCTGCGTCACCGCTTTGCACCCACGTCTTCTGAACAGGACCGTTATGTTCTGCACTGCCGATGGGGTCGTAGTACTGATGCGTCTGCACGCCTTGATCAGTGGTAACGACGGACTGGACGTTCCAGTCGTCGTAGGCGTAGGTGCTGCTCGTGGCGCACAGTTGCCGGTTGTCGAACCAGTCGTAATCCGTTTCGTATTGCACATTGTTCCAGGCGTTGTATTGCGCTGTATGGATCATGCACATTGCTTGCGGATCATTGCTGTCGATGTGGTCCCGTTCCTCGAGTATTGCCCGGCCCAGGCCGTCCATGACAGAGCGGGTCCTGACTTTGCGGGCGTCGGTCAGCACTTGTTCTGCCCTCTGTCCCCTGGCGGAACACAGGGTGTACTCGTACTCGCGACTGGCTTCATAGCCAGCACTTGAATTCGGTGCGATCGTTTCTTTGGTCAGCCGGTTGAGCGCGTCATAGACATAGCGGATCTCTACGCCTTCTTCCAGGGTCAGCAGCACCTGGCCGGTCAACAACGAATGCTGTTGCTGCTTGCTTATGCGAGCGTTGTCGAAGCCGATAGTGGTCGTCTCTATCAGCTGTACCGGGACCTGCAAGTGTTTGCTGTTGCCCTTGCCCTTGCCCTTGTTGTTGCCTTTGCCCTTGATCTTGATCTTGATCTTGATCTTGATCTTGATCCGGTTTTTGCCCTTGCCTTTGATCTTGATCCTGATCTTGCCCTTACCCTTGTTCTTGCGGCTGCTGCTATTGCTGCTGCTATTGCTGCTGTTGCTGTGACTGATGCTGGAGTGGCTGTACTCGTAGACGGTAACGGTGTCCTTTCCATTCAGGGACTCGATATTTCTCCCGGTTCGACCATGCTGGAAAGGCGCGTCCGGCTGGTTGATATGCTCCAGCAGGATCTTTTGCAACTCCACAGAGGTTCCATCGCTTTCAAGCTGCAGCAGTGTTTCGGTTTCCGGCACGATCCAGTCGGGTAACTCGCTGCCGGTCAGTGCAGGCAGCGTGCTGTAGCGATAACGTGTGGACAGGGTAGGGGCCCCGGACTGCGACGATGGCGCGGGTTTGACCACTTTTTCTTTCAGTCGGGAGACAAACCCTTCCGCATCGGCCGGGCAACCGTCGCCACCGCCGGCCGGGTACCAGCTGCTGACTTCTTTGATCCCGTCGGCGCGTGTATGCACCAGCGGATTGCCGTAAAGGTCATAGGTATAGGTGACGGTTTCTGTGCGCGTCCGCTCAGGCTCGTCCAGCCGTTGCCAACGGGTGGTGACTTCGCTGGGTAGCTGACAATTGTTGGGCTGCATGCAGTAACGCTCGCCCGGCCGAATGTTATAGGCGGTCGTGACCGTTTGCTGGTTGTTGTTTTGGGTGGTGACTTCAAGGGTCTGCAAGTGAAAGCGGTTGAAGGTTCGCTCTATGCTGCGCACAGCCTTGTTGTCGACCCACAGGCTTTCGGTACAGACATAGTCGTAGTCCTGCAGGTATTTATAGAGGTTGTCCAGGCCGTTGTCTTCCCAGGCGATGGTCAGCCCTGCACCGAGAAAATTTCGTGAGCGTTGCTGGCCGTCCTTGTAGGTATATCTCACATCGACCTTTGCCTGACCGAGGCCGGGATCGATGACGTGCCTGGTCACTCTGGGTAGGGGCTGGCGACCGGCGCTGTATGGAAACGCATGGCCTTCGTCCTGGTAGTAAACATCTTCGCTGCTTCCAGACGGTGTCTCTACATGCTTCACGCACAATTGCTGGTCGTTCTCCAGGCCATATTCAAAGCGCCATGAAGCATTATTCTCTGTGGGCAGGGTGATGCGCGATACGCGTTTGTCGCTGCCGGCGAGGGTCATCAAAAAGCGCGCCAGTGGAGCACCGCCAATGCCCGCATACGGATGCAGTTTCAGCTCGACAGATGTGCTGCTGCGTGCAATTTCCAACAGCGTCTGACCCAGGTCGTCAGTGATCGAAGCAAGCCTGTAGGTGCTGCTGTTGAACGGCTTGTGCTTGAGCGTGATGCTGTGCCCGGACGGCGCGATGATTTTCACCGCCCAGGCCATTCTTTTATTGCCGCTGATGTGCAGCTCGAGGATTTCCACCAGACCTGATTTGTGCACCACCCGGTAGGACGTATCGTCCAGCTTGTAGAAGTGGAAGGTGTCAATTTTCTTCTCGGTCATCGTCCGTAGGCCGTTGCTGCCGGTGCCGTCGACCAGGAAGGTCTCGCCTGTGCTGAGGGACAGGATCTGAGTGGCAGGGTTGTATTGCGAAACCTGTAGGTTCCAGCCCATGCCATAGCCGCTGTCCAGCGTATTGAGCTGACTGTAGGACAGGTCGAGTCGGAACCCTGGTCCGCGCAGGTCATTGCTTTGCAGTTCGGGCATGCTGATCGATATGTTGTATAGCCCGGTGCGCGGGTCAACGCCGCTTTTCAGACAACTCATGAAATTGAGCGCGTTGGAGTGCACGGAAGTAGAAGCAGCCATGGAGCGGACCTCGCTGATTGATGCGGGACAAGCGCAGCGGTGTCTGACAATTGTGCAGTCCTTGCGCTCTGGTCATTGACGCCCCCCAAGCCTGAACTCCCTGAGGCGTCCGTGTGGCTGGAGGTCTTGCCTAACCCTAACAGTCCGAACCCGGGCAGCAACCTAGCAGTAGTACTAGTGGGCAGCTGGTGGGCACCGGCGTAAAAAAGTCCTATCCGCATTGCAAGGTCAACCCTTGCGATACACCCATTCAGGCGGAAACGAGAAAGGAGTCTCACTCATGGCGCTGGATTTTCCCGCCCCCAAGGTGCCCGACCTGCAGCAGCCCGGGAATTACCTCGACCTGGATCAGTTGGGCAGCGACGACCTGCTCACCTGGATCTACTACCCAGGGATCAAGAACGGCGATCTGTTCATGCCCAACTGGCGAGGTTGCGGCGCCCTGGGCGAAGTGGACGACTACGTCAACGATTTGATCGAGGTCGCGCGGCTGCAGCCTGAAGGCATGCCGCTGATGATCAAAAACCCGTCGCTGATGAGGCTTGACAAGGGCTGGGTGTTTTACTCGTACACAGTCGACGGTAGCGTCGAGGAGTCCCGGCGACTGTTTTTCTATGTCGGCAAACGTCCGCCAACGGCTGCCGGACTGGGGGTGCCGCAATGCAAGGAGTCTCACGATCTGAAGCTTGATCCCGGCCTGTTGTGGGACCTCAATGAGGTGTCGATCGTGACGCCGCCGTATCTGGCCATGCGCGAGGGCGACAGAGTGACCCTCACACTGGATCGTTATTTCGAGGACGGCAGCTCCTTTTACCCTCTGGTCGAGTCCCGGTTATTGACTGGGAACGAGGTGGGCCAGCCTTTGCGGTGGCCGATAACCGCTGGCGAATTTTTGTCAATTCCAGATGGCGTCGCGCTGATGAGCTACCGCATCGAGTATGCCGATTCCACATTGATAACGGATTCAGTCACCCAGTCACTGGCCATCGTCGCACCGTTAGCGGCGTTATTGCCGCCATTGAGGATCAAGGATTTCAACGGTGGCTCACTGGACCCGGAAGCCTTCCCTGGCGGCATCACCCTGTTGATCGATCCTTTCGGCATGCAGATTGATGACGATGTCGTAGTTTACATCTCCAGCGGCAATCTGCTGGTGCAGACCCTGAGGGCCGATATATCCAATCTCGACAGTGGCGTACTGCAGTTCTCGCTGGCGAAGACCTGGCTTTGCGCCAATAACGGCAAGGAAATCGAGCTGGTGTATCAGTACGCGCGACCAGGCCATGCCGCCAGCTCGTTGCCGCGCAAGGTCATGCTGAGTCTACCGCTCGATCTTCCTGTGCCCATAGTCGACGACGCCGAGATCGAGAGCTCTGAAGAATGGGGAGTAGAGGGCTATATCTATGCCTCGCGGCTGCAGAACGGGGTGAAAATTCGCATACCGGACGATGCTTTCATCGGTGACGATTCCACGGTACAGATGCACTGGGAGGGCAATACAAGCACGGGCAGCTTTATCGCTGATCCTTCACCAGACGATCCGCGCCTGTTCATCATCCCTTCCACGGCGGTTCCGGCCAATATGGGCAAGTGGGTAGAGGTGTATTACAAGGTCGTTTCGCTGTCGCAGTCAGGCACTTCGCCGGTATTCAAACTGGAAGTCAGAGGCCTTGTCGGCGTTTGGCCGGTTATCCAGATCATGCGACCACGCATTATCGATACCCTGCTTTACCTCGACCGTGTGCCGTCAGAAGGTGCGGGTCTGGACCTCGCATCCTGGGCCTACATGGCACCCGGGCAACGGGTACGAATCAAGGTTACTGGCTTGTCCCAGTCGGGTTCGCCACAAGCGCTCGGGCTACGTACCGGCGCAGCCGAACCGCTCAGTGAGGCGGAATACCAAGCCAGGCAGGTGTCGGTGATCATCCCGAGGGACTTTCTGGAGAGTCTGCAGAGAAACTATCTGACCAACACCGTGGCGGTTGAAGTCAGCTTTGATGACGGGGCGACTTACACACTGTTTCCGTATATCGCTTTCATCGTACTGGACGGTCATTCTTTACAGGCCGGCGGGGTGGCGCAGGACGCAACAGCCACTGGCATGATCCCACACATGCAAGGACGCAACCCTATGGCCAATAACACGCTGAACCACCTGACCGAGTGGATGAAAGACCCCGCTAACAATGTTATGTGGGGTTGGGACTCCATCGCTGCAATGGCCCGAGGCGAGGTGAATAACCTGTTGCTTCAGGAGTATGTCGCGCGTTTTTCGTCGGACACGTGTCTAAAGCCTGTCAGCGGAGAGGTGATACTAAGCGACGGGTTTAAAGAATGTATTCACAATTTTATTCTGGATGCGCCCAGGCTGGCCTTCTCGAACGATAACCTCGGTCAGTCTCATGCGACATTGACCTGTTCGATTCTGGGCGGAACCCAATTGACGATGAAGAATAACGTCGATAATTGGGAAGCCTACAGGGTTATCCATATCGATGCGCTGCAAGGTCCGAAGCTGACACTGGATCTCGCGCTGGAAAGGGTCCCAGGCAATATCGAGAGCGATGGCCGGGTGCGGCTCGACCTCAAGGACAGTGACAATTTCATTCTTACCTTCGCGGCTGACAGGGCTGACCGGGCACTCGGCGGAGATTTTTTCAAAGCCCTGTTCAATGATTTGCCGGACGATGAGCGCATATGGACGCTTGGCGTGATCAAGCGTGGCAGCAATGATCTGATGCACCCTCAGTCTTTCAAACTGCGCACCCAGACCAATCCTGCTGCACCTCTCGACCCGCATGCCGCCAACTATGGCGACGGGGCCGTGCTGGTGTTCATTCGTCTGGAGGGCAGTCAGGAAGACGGCGACATCCCGGTAGAGTACCAATACCTGATACCGGATGATGTCGGGAAAGATTACTCAGCAACAGTTTTGTTCAGTGCTGAGCGTACGTTCAAGGCGGCACTGTTCATCGGCGAGGTGACCAAGACCATTGCTTCGGTTATTGCAGGCGTGGATTTCGAACCTGTTCATGATGGCTCCGGCCGACTGGTCAAGGCGACGGCCAAGTCGGGCAGATTGAAGACGTCCGAGTCGAGCAGCCGGGATGTCGAGGTTCAAATCGATGGCGTGTCAGTCATGGCAAATGTTTACAAAGCCGAGACCTGGCTTGAGGCGTTGGAGAGCACGCCTTTGTCTGTGGAACTCATTTGCGATGGCACGGTGGCATTGACCTGGAAGCCCAAAGCTACACCCAGCGTTTTGCTTACGTTGCCAGGCCGGACGGTACTGGTCATGACCAAGGTCATCACGGTCGATGTACGGTGCATTTATACCTTCGCCGAAGAAAACAACGACCTCGTTCTGACCCCCAGTCTCACGATAAATACCACCAGCGGTGAACCGGCTGTCGGAGATTTGGATCCACCACCATTGAGCGTGTCATTAGCGTTGTTGATAGGGGCAGTAAAGACGAATTTCGAGACCCTGGACACTCATCCGTTCGAGTCCGGGATCAGGGCCGTACTAAAGGGCAAACTCGCTACCCGTGTGCCGATCAGTTCGTTCATCCGGGACAGTATCAATCTCAATTTCAACGAAGCCATTGTGCCTGATGTACTGCGTGCGCCCAGAGACATAGCCGCCTTCGGGCGCATCAATAGTTCCGGGGCAGACTTTGTCGTCAGCCCGGCGGAGCATCTGATGGTAGTCGACAGTTCCACCACCTTCACCACTCAACCGCTGGGGTTGAGTGTGACGTGGGGTGTCGAACGTCTGGATGGTCATACGCAGAACTACGGTGCCATCAATGGTGCCGGCCGGTATTACGCGCCAGAAAGCTCGGCAACCGAGTTTCCGTTCACACGTGTTCGGGTGACGGCCACTGACATGAACTCCAACTATCAGAGTTCGGCGCTGGTCACGATCGTGACCAACCCGATCACCCTCAATCCGTTGATTCAGGTGTGTGACGCCGGGCAGATTGTGGAGCTCGAGGCAGGCTCGCTCGGCACAGAAGAAATGCACTGGTCGCTCAAGGATCCGGTTCCCGGCGAAAGCGGTGTCCTGGAGCCCAGCCCACTGGCTGATGGTGATCACCGTTACGTCGCGGCGCAGCAGGTGTCCGGCAAAACCTACCTATTGGATCAGATAGTCGTGACCAGTGGGCAGGCGAGTGTTTCGTCGTGGGTGCTGGTAAAGCATCAAACCCCACTGTTAACCGTGAAAGTCGTAAGAACCGTGGAGGTTTCGGAAGTTCAGGAGGTTGCGAAGGTCGGCAAGCCCGTGGACGTTGTGACCATTCGTGCCGATCAGGTTCAACTGCAAGCGTTTGCCGATGGCGATACGCCGGACGGCGTCCAATGGAGAATAGGCGCCGGGAGCGGGAGCATCAGTGACGGCTTGTACACCCCCGACATATCGTCGACTGACCGGTTTGTGCTTATTTTTGCCGAAGCCGCTCATCCAGTCTTCGTCGTTGAGGGGCATATCATATTGCCGCTACCAGTGGACGGGTTTGCCACGGAGCTGGAATTGATGAAGGGCAAAGAAGTACCGGCGTCCTGACCCAAGGCACATCGGTCTTATCTATATCAACATCACAGGAGGTGATGTCATGGCTGGTTATTCAGCGGAAAGTCTGTTGGCATGGATGAAAGATAACACGCGTCTCAGAGGCTGGGACGCGATCATTGCTCTGGATGGCGACAAGGTCAACGAGCTCCTCGACCATGTTTACCAACAGAGTCTGGCTCAGGGAATGTCGCGTCCGGTGCCGGACGGAAGTATCACGATTCCCGATACGTTTGATTCCCATTTTTTCTCGGGCTGTGTTCTCGGGGCACCAGCCTTGTCGTTCAAGCACAGCGTTCTGGAGAATTCACTGCTGGCCTGGCGCATTCCGGTTATCGCCGGTTTGCATACCGTGGTAGAGAACGCTCAAGGGCAGCACAATGTTCACAGAATCGCAGCCTACGACCCACTGAATGCGCCGGGCCTGGATTTCGATCTGGAAATGAGCAGTCAAAGCGCGGATCTGATGGTGGACCTTGGTCTGGCTAAAAACCTTTCACTGGATTTTCCGGGCCGTTCTACCGAACGAGAGAAGATCGGCGACTTTTTTCAGGATTGGTTCAGCAACCCGGAAAATCAGGAACAGCAGTTCAGGCTGGGTATTTTCAACGAGCAGAGCAACGAATTGCTCAATGTACGTAGAATTGATGTGCGATCACAGCTTGAAAGCCCCAATGCTGTATCGGTCCATAAAAAAGGCGCGTTGCTGCTGTTCACGACCATGCAATACGGCGTGACGGGCGGGATTCCGGGTGGCGACTCCGACTTCCGTTACCTGATTCCCAACGATGCTCAGCATTCGTATTCGGCGACCGCCGTGTTTTCCTCTCACGCACTGCACCGTGCTGCCTTTGGCCATGCGGCGATACGGATGCTGCAAGCGCCTGAATTCAGCTTCAACGTTCCGGACGATAAACCACTGCAGCAGATGGTCGCTCAGGCCGGCACGTTTGCAGTTCCGGCTGGAGAGTATCGCAGCGCGGAATTCGTCTTTGAATCAGAACCCTTCAGCGTTCAGGCCTTCAACGCCCAGCATCCCCTGACCATTGACTTCGAGTACGGCCAGACCACGCAGACCTGGGAATTTCCCTGCACGCTGGGTTTTCGCTACAGAGCGCTGGACAGCGATGAATGGCAATCGCACAACGCTACCTTCAACATCAGCCTCAAGCATGAGTTTCATCTGCTGGAAGGTGAGTCAGATGATCAAGCAGTGGAAGGGCATCTTTATACACCTTACCTGTTCGACCATGAGGTCAGCGCCGTTCCAGGAACGCTGGACAACCTGAGTGTCAGGGAGCTGGAGCAGGTCAACGGCTTCGTGGCCTACACCGTCAAACACGCTGTGCTTCAAGGGTTGAGCAAAACTCTGGATGCTACCGGCGCCGAGCGTTTTCTGGGCGGCTGGTTATTGCCTGACGAGCAAGTTTTGCAACCCGTACTCAAGCGTCTGCCTTATGACCTGGCCGTTTTCGGTCGTATCGATCCCGGTGCGTCCACGTTCAGTATCGCCGGGCACCAGGCACTGATCGGTACAGGCGAAGAGCTGCAATTGACCACCCAGCCTGCGCGGGCGGGCATCGTCTGGTCTCTGGAAGATCCTTTGGGTGGCGATGCTGAAGGACTGGGAAAAATCGATATGCAGGGCCGGTATACGGCTCCCGCAACGCTGCCCGCAAGGCAGGGTTTTCAGCGTGTACTGATCAAGGCGATGGACCCGGTGTCGGGGCATGACAGTACCGCGGTGTTGACGGTGCTCACCAGCAGCGTCAGCGTCAGCCCGTTGATTCAAGTATGTAATCACGATCAACGGGTAGCGCTTTCAGCACGCAGTTCGCGCGCAACCAGCCTGAAATGGACGGTGGTCGATCCGGTAGCCGGAGAAAGCGGGACGCTTGAGGACGGCGTCGATGCACCGCATGAGAAGTTTTACGTCGCCGGTGCAGGGGGGGCAGGGAATACCTATGTCCTCGACACAATAACGGTCAGCGACGATCAGCACACCCAGTCAATTCAGGTTCTGGTTCTTCGCCACTCACCGATGCTGTTCATCACGCTTGTCAGCGTCAATGATCAGCGTGCCGAGCTGAAAGTCGTCGTCAATGGTCATGACCTTCAAGTCACCTGGAGTCTTGATGGGCCGGGTTCTATAGACGCGACGGGTGTGTACAGCTGTGATGCCGAAGCACTCGAACGCTACGTTGTCGTGTTTGCAGAATTTGAAGACGAAGCTTTGGGCAAAATGGCCGGGCACTTGATTCTGCCGTTGCCATTGAGTGGTTCCTCCGGTGTGTTGCAGGCACTGAACGGGACAGCGGGGGGCACGGCGGCTAATGCAATGCCCCGTTCATTGAGCGGTATTGTGCAGCGAGCGGGTGCAGGTACCTTGACCCAAGGCTGGGGAGCCGTCGCGGCGGTCAGTCGCAGCGAGCTCAACCTGCATATAGAGCAACAATACATCGAGCGCTATCAGGATCTGGCCTTCTTGCCATTGTTCACCGGCGACATCGTGGTGGATGAGCGACAAGGCGACACTGTTCGTCTGAAACAGGTCGAGCTGGGCGTGCCGGTCCTGTCGTTTCTGCCTGACTCGCCGGGCTCCAGCAGTGTCCTCGTCACGATGAACATCGTGTCTGGCCGTTACAGCGGCTTGCATCAGCCGGAGGGGAGTGTAACTACCGTGTCCGGCAGCTTCATCATCAGCGAGCCCATGGGCTTCTGGCTGGCGATGACTGTCGACCTCTTCGTGGATGAGGAGGGGCATGTGCTGCTCGATCTGGCCGGCGGGGCTGGTGTTGCCTGTAGTCTGGGGGGCGTCGATGATGCGATCAACCAGCGACTGGCGGATTTCTTTGCTGAGGAGTTCAAGGAAATTGCGCTTCATCGCCGGGTTTTCTCAGTGCTGCAGGCACAGCTCAATCGCTATCATGTTCAGACTCCAGGCAGCTTGCGGCTTGTTACCCGCGCTGCGCCGCGTTCAAGCGATGCGCGTATGGACACTACTACCGGTGATGGCGCGCTTGTGCTGTTCATGGGCGCGCAGGATGGCGACGCTGAAGGCGTGTTTGCGCCGACAGATGATTTCGTTTATCCGATACCTGATGATCGTGGGGCAGATGGTCAGCCAATCTACGGCACGGTGCTGATGCTCTCGCAAGAGACTCAGTCGATGATCGAACGTGAACGTCTGCACGTGGCGGACTGCCTGAAGTTCACCGGTGGACGCGTATTCGAACCAATTGAGCAATACCGTCCACATGACCTGCTGTTGTTTGGCAGCCTTCGTTCGACACAGGCCAGCATTACGCCCCTGTTTTCGACCCTGAAGGCAGGTCAGACTCAGCTATTTGTCCTGCACAACCCGCAAGGCGAAGAAATACCGGCCACCAGCTGGAGTGCGTTAAGCATTAAAAGCCACCTGGCTGCGGGAAGCGGCAGCATCTCTTCCAGCGGTGTTTACACGGCGCCGGTGCTTGAGGCGATTGGCCATGATGCGCTGCGCGTGGTCATCACAGCCACGTATGAAGAGTCAGGCGCTGTCGTCAAGGTCTCGGCTCTGGTGGGAGTGGTATCACGCAGCATGGAGTTGGCGCCATGTGTAACGGTAGTGCCAGGGGGTGCTGTGCTGCAACCGGTCTCGCTGGCGGCTTCGACGCTTGACGGCAGCCCGCTGAGCTGGGCGTTGCTGGGCCCCGAGCTTGGCAGCTTGAGTGAGGTCGGCAAGGGCGCGCTCTTCAGTCCGGATGCCAGGTCCGGAAAAAGAGCACTGGCGGTGCAACAGATAGGGGCGTTGGGTAATGACCGTGGTATCGCTACGGTGCTTATTGCCAACGGGCAGCAAACGCTGCGTATCGAGCCAGCTTTCGTACCCAGAGCACGGCCAAATGTAGCGGTGCAGTTACACGATGACAGCGCACTGCTGCCTGGGCTTGAGCGACGCTGGGAAGTGGCGGGTGGGCTAGGCACTGTTGATCAGCAGGGGCTTTTCATGCCGCCCGATGAGGCGCTTGTCGCCAGTAGCGTGGTGAGCTGTGAAGTGCTGAGCAATGGGGTGGTTATGGCGTGCGGCTATAGCGTCATCGAGTTGTCCGAAGTCATCGATGAAGAAAGTTGGCAAGAGATTACGGTGTTTATCGTCACGGTTCCTGGCTCGTCATCGCCTTACGGTAATACAGGCAATCTGTACCGCAACGGTTATCAACAACTCAGGCTGCAGATCAAGACCCAGATAAGCCCGCACAACGACATCGAGTACGAGCTGAGTCCCACTGAAAGGGCCTCAATGCGTCTGGTAGACGATGAAACCGGCCAAAATATCGAGTCAGTACTCTCCCATCTCGAAGGCATGCCCGAGGGGGATGTCCAAACGTGGCGCGTGCGCAGTCAATATAACCGTTTCGAGCTGTCCGGGGCCGGCGTCTTCGCTGCTGAATCGGGCCTGGATGCGCCACGGACAATCACGCAGAACTTCTTCCTGCACAGCCGGGCGAGATCGGGTTTCGTCGGCGTCTTCCACGCGAAATTTCAGGATGACAACGGCGATTGGTGGACCTCTTTGGTTGTTGAAGAGATGAACAGCAAGGTTGAAATCACCCCGCGAAACTTGCCCAGGTTCGATGCCCGCAATTACACCTTCATTCCGCGGCGTGCACATGGGGATGGCGGAGATCCTCCGGTTGATCCGCCGTCGAGTGAGGCTCCGGGCTTTGGGGAGGATGTGCATTTCGATTACCAGTTCGAGACCACTGATTACTGGACGCTGGCTGTCATTAACCCCGATACCCAGCAATGGGTGAATTTCGAGACGCTGAAGTTTCTGCCCTCCAAGCCTGACGGTGACGTGATCAATACGTCGATCATTCTCTGGGAGAGCGAGCAGGACGAAGAAAAAATGTTCAGCTGGACGGGGTTTGTTTTCGACGACCCTGCGGTTATCGGTGATGTAAGCAAGGTGAACTTTGACGAAGCGCTCCAGGACGCGATGGGGGATGTTCACACGTTGGACATTGACGTCAAGATGTCCTTATTCGAGACCGGCAAACTGGTCATCAGCCTGCACCGCCTCCGGGGCCTTAAATATATCCCGGCAGGTGACCCCGCACGCGACAAATTGATGGGGGAAATAGTCGTCCTGTTGCTCGATAAGCAGGGCAATGCCCATAAACGACGAATCGGTTTTCTGGCCACCGGCGTCGGCAGGCGCAACCGTCTCATGCATACCCTCTATTCGGTATAGAAGCCCGAATGAGGCATTGATGCCACACACCGACAGGGAGTCATTATTATTATGAATGCGCTAAGTAAAACCTTTGCCTGTGTAGTGCTTGCGGGTTTGACAGGCTGTACGCTCGTTCCGTCCCACAGCCCGGTGCCAAAGCCCCCGGCACAGGCGGTTCGACTGATCATGCTCGCAGCAAACGCTGATGGCGGAGGCAAGAACTGCAACTTTCCCGCCAAGGACGAAACGGTTTATCTCAACAACAAAGATCATGATTGCACGAACGATGAGATGAGTTTTATCAAGCTGGATAATGTGCGCTCAGCCATGAAGATATACCTGGAATCCAGAGATTGTAATGATTCGGGAGGCTGGGTATTTGGGCTCGAGACTTATATCGACCCCCTTACAACACCCTGGATATCCATCGACCAGCTCAGAAGCAAGCCGGTCGGCACCATGATCAGTCGCGGCGTTGTTGTGATCAGGGAGTATGACGGCGGTGAAAACATAAAAGGCAAGTTGTCCTGCGTCCGTGTCGATGTATCGAGTTAGTCGTTAGTACAACTGAACTTGTCAGGCCTGCTTAACCGTCGCCCCCGTGGGCGGCGGTTATCTTAATACATAACGTTCGAGGTTCATGTAACATGACAGCATCGACTTCCGTACACTCCAACGCGTTCAACTTCCTCAGTTATGTACAGAGCGGCGTTGACCCCCGCACCGGGCAATACACGGTGGCGATCACCCTGCCCGATGTCAAAACCAACGGGTTGCGTGGCCCAGGCATGCCACTGGCACTCAACTATAATCCTCTCAACCGTCAGGACAGCGGCTTTGGTCTTGGCTGGAACCTGCAATTGTCGCAGTACGATCCGGGTAAGCAGATCGTATCGCTGAGCAGCGGCGAGACATTCAAGGTCGATGGCACCGGCGACGGCCAGATGCTGATGTCGGAAAAGAAAATCGACAGCTTCCACTTGTACAAGGAGGGCGATAACAACTACCGGGTGATGCACAAGTCCGGTCTGGTGGAGCACCTCGAAATGCGCGGCAGCGGGATCAACAGAGTTGCGCTGCCGGTGCGCGTATTTGCCCCTGAAGGTCACAGTATCACGCTGGATTACGCTTCTTTCGGCGGGCATCAAATGCTCAGCGAAATCAAGGATGACTCGGATCAGATCCTGCTCGGCATCAGCCGCGACGCAACGTCGGTGAAGCTGCGCTTGACCACTGGCGATGGCCCGGATGCGACATTCGTGATGGTGCTGGGTGCAACGGATCACCGTGTCAACCGTATAGAATTGCCGACCGACAATGCTGCCTCCTGGCGTTTTGTATACAACACGATCCGTGAACATTTATGCATGACGGCGGTGGAAACACCCGCTGGCGGCCGGGAAGAGATCTTTTATACCGACAGCGGCCATCAGTTTCCTGCGAGGGCGAAACGCGCGCCTCTCCCCAGAGTCACGCGCCATCGCACGACGCCCGGCGCGGGGCAGGCGCAAATGGATGTTTATTACACTTACAAGGACAGCTTACGGCGCGAGCGCAATTTTCTGGGCGCAGGGCTGGATATCGCCTGGGAAGACAATGGTCTGGACAATCTGTATCTGTACCGCGGGGCGGAGCTGTACGAGTATTCGTCGACCGAAACATTGTGTGTCGAGGTCGCGGGCAAGGCTGATGCCGAGCGCAGCATCGAACGAACCTTCAACCAGTTTCACCTGCTCACTCGAGAAACCACGCGCAAGAACCTTACCGTCATGCAGGTGGACACTCGTTACTACATCGAGCCGGGAGAACCCTTTGAGGCTCAGCTTGCCTACTGTCAGCTGCCCAAAGAGGTCCAGACCACCTGGCGGCTGTCGTCAGACGGCAGTGTGCCGCGCAGTGAGACTGTCAGCAGCACGTATGACAAGCACGGTAATCTGCTCACTCAGACTCAGGCCAACGGTGTGGTCGAGGCCAGTGAATGGTATCTGGCCGACGGCGAGGACGGATGCCCGAAGGACCCTGAAGGCTTCGTCCGCTGGATGAAAAGCAGCAAGGTCACCCCGTCGGTATCCGGCTACGGCAAGGCGCCGGTCCTGATCACCCGCTATCGCTACCTTGCGTTGCCAGCAGTGGGTGGCGGCCAGCTACAGAAATGGCTTGCACCGCAAAGCGAGACGTTACTGATGCAGGCCCCTGACGGTGAGCAGGAACAGCAACGCACGACCTACGAATACTTCGATGAGCCGAACAATGCAGTCCTGCACGGTCGGCTCAAATTGCAGCAAGTGATCATGGGCGGGAAGGTGACCAGCACAGCGTACGCCTACAGCATTCCTGTGCGCCTCCCCAGGAACACCACTGAAAGTGCTCCCGAGAACACTCCCGAAAGCTTCCCTGAGAGCAGCCGTTATGCCGCGACAGTGATGCAAACCGTACAGACCGTCACCGGCTTCGATGGCGCGAAGAAGGTCATTACGCTGGAGGATTCTCTGCTCGATGGCGAACCCTTGCTCAGTCGCGACGACAACAACGTGGAAATTCGTTATGTCTACGACAGCCTGCGACGTGTGCTGAGTGAAACCGTGGCGCCAAATGATGAAACCTACAACGCGACCAGAAGTTACGAGTATCAGCTATGTGCCAGGGCGACTGATCAGGCCATGCAGACGCTCATCGACGTCAAAGGGGTAAAAACCTGCAGCTACTTCGATGGCCTCAACCGAGTCGTCTGTGAGGAACGGGATGACGCAGATAATCCTGCGCGCGCCGACAAGCCTCGCCAGACCTACGCGGCTGTTTACGATGCGTGGGGGCTTATGGTCAGTGAGACCGAGTTTGACTGGTTGGGCCAGCAGGATCTGGCGCTCAAGAGCGTCTTCGAATACGACGATTGGGGCAAGCAGCGCTGCGTCACCGGGCCGGATGGCGTCAAGACGTTCGAAGAGACCGACCCTATTGGTACGGCACAATCGCAGGGCCCGATTCAACGTAGCTGGATCGAAGGCAACGGTGGCGGTAAAAGCGAGTTCACCGAGACCTGGATGAACCTGTTCGAACAGCCCACCCGCAGCGAGCGAAAGGATCAGGCTGAAAACTCGGTCAGTCTGAGCCAGTACCATTACGACGGCCTTGGCCGCCGTGTCGAGGAAATTATCGGGGAAGCGGGCGGCGAGCGGCGCACCACCTCTGTTTACGACGTCTTTGATCGGGTGATCGAGTCCACATTGCCAAGCAGGGCCATCGTGCGTCGCAGCTATGCTGGCTACAGCAGCGAAAACTTGCCCGTCAGTATCGGCATCGAGCACAACGGCGAAAGCATTGTGTTGGGAGAGCAGGAGTTCGATGGGCTGGATCGTCTGGTCAGCTCTATCACCGGGGGGCGTAAACGTACGCTTGTTTACGACCCCGGTCTGCTGCAACCCAAATCGATAACCCTGCCCAGCAAGCGGAAAATCGACTACGAATACAAGCCCCAGGTGGGCGATGAGCCGTGGCGCAGGGTGCAGTCCGAAGCTGTGCCTGAACCTGAAACCACCTGCGAAGTTGATCCGCTGAAAGAGTCCGGGCCTGTCCGGACTGCGGAGCCGGGTGTGGCTGCCGATTACAGTTACGATAAGCAGAATGCTCGTCTGCTTCATTCCTCGGAGCAGGGCGAGATACTGGATCGCGAATATTACAGCACCGGCTCGCTGAAAAGCGAGAAGCGCACCTCGGCAGGCAAGACCTACGACATGTTCTACAGCTACAGCCGATTGGGCCTGCTGCTGTCTTACACCGACGTATTGGGACAGGAGCAGGTCAATCGCTATGACAGCTGCGGTCGTCTTTACGAAACCTCGCTGGGTGAGGTCTATTCAACGTTCGACTACGACACTGTCTTTGGTCGCCTCGCAAAAATCACCACCACCGACAAGACCGACGGCAGCCGCGAGAGAACCGTCGCGATCAGCCTTGAATATGATGATCTGGGTCGGGAAGTAAAGCGTACGTTTGACCTCGATGGAGTCGAGCAACAGATGGTTCAGGTCTACGATGATGTGGATGACATGGTCCAGCGTACCCTGCGCCAGGGCACGGAAACACTCCGTGACGAAACCTACCGTTACGATACGTCCGGTCGCCTGGGTCAATACCAATGCACGGGAACTCAGCGGCCAGTGGACCCCTATGGCAGGACCCTCCGCGCGCAGATTTTCATTTTCGATGGCGCGAACAACCTGACGCTCGTCACGACTCGCTTCAATGACGGCAGCGACGACAGCAACAATGACGATACCAACAATGCCAGGTATTTTTACGAAGCTGACGACCCGGTGCAGTTGAGCCGGGTGACGAACACTAACGATAAATACTACCCGTCTGAAATCAAACTTGAGTACGACCTGGACGGCAACCTCAAAACCGACGAAGCCGGACGCACGCTCAAATACGACCCCCTCGGCCGCCTGATCGAAGTAGGCACGCCCTCGGCCGGCATTCATTACCAGTATGACCCCCAGGACCAACTGACCGGGGAGACCCGTGGCGACGACAGGGACCTGCGCTTCTATAGCGACGCAGGGCTGGCCAATCAACTTGGCAGCCATGCCCAGAGCACCTTCATGCGTGGCGACGACTACCTGCTGGCCGAACAGCAGAGTGATCACACGCTGCTGCTTGCCACCGACGGCAGCGATAGCGTGCTGGGCGAGGTAGGTGGCGACGGGGTCAACCGGAGGAGGTATACGGCCTACGGCCACGCCAGCAGTGAAGACCCCCCACTTGGCAAACTGGGGTTCAACGGCGAACTGGCCGAGGCGGATAGCGGCTGGCAGATGCTGGGGAATGGTTATCGGGCCTACAGCCCGGTGTTGATGCGCTTCAACAGTCCCGATAGTTGGAGTCCGTTTGGCGAGGGTGGGGTGAATGGGTATGCGTATGTCGAGGGGGACCCGGTGAACAGGGTGGATCCGACGGGGCACTTTAGGTTATTTACCCCATTCAAGCTGTTGTACCGAGCCTTAAAGCAGACTCCTACTCTGACCACAAAATCTCCAAGCGTCGAAAAAATTCCTGCGCTACTTACCACTCGTGGGAGTAAAAACGTAACAAAGTTATCGAGAATCAAGCTAACAGACTGGGATAGCTTGAATGAAGTGGTTGATAGTTATCCCAAGCGCATTGCAGATGCCCGTAACAACTTCATGCCGAAGTTGGCGGATTCTCTTGCGCTCAAACAGGTTAACGGTCGAAAATCATTAAACTACATGGTTGAAAATTTCGAAGGGCCCGGAATTACTGCTCATGCGCGCCGTACGATTGCAAAAGAATTATCACTTGCCAGAAAAGAGCTTAAAAAAATTCCCACTGTAGAGAACATAAGGCGTCCAAATCCGGCTCCTGGAAAAGTAGGATTGGACCGGTACCTGCCTGGAAAACCTAAGGATAGATATAGCTTCGACTAAGACTAATAAATATGAGTGCTGATCCGCAATCCAAGTGCACAACGCAGGGGGTTACCTCCTGTGGGGTGCACCGGTTTTAAATACTTCACTCCACCAAAATAACCCCCTGCCTGATCGCCATCACCAGCGCCGCCTTCAATGACGTCACCCCGAACTTGCGGCGGATATTGCTGGTATGAAAGTGCACGGTCGCTTCCGTGCACCCTTGAATACGGGATATCTCCCACGCGGATTTGCCGATCGCCACCCATTCCAGGACTTGTCGTTCCTTGACAGTCAACTGGACAGTGGCGGTTGTGGTGTTGGAGGGCGGCGTGGTGCCGGGTGGTTTTCCGTTGTCGCGAAGCATGGTGAAGTCCTTTTCCTGAAGATCGCCGCACCACGATACCCCCGCCACCCCCAACGCGAACCTGACATAAATGACAGCGCTGGAGGTCCGCGAAGGCCTTGCGCCGTCAAGGCTGTAGCGCTTTTTTACAGCTTCTTTACGCCCCGACCGGCCTGTCGATCTCGCGCCTTTACACCCTGCCTGCGGACAATCTCCCCACGCGGCCTGTGCCGTACCGGTGTTGCCTGATGGGGGAAATTTCAATGAGCGTTATGGATGGTATCTCGCTGCTGATGGGAGTCGGGCTGTTCATCTATCTGCTGGTGGCGCTGTTGCGCGCCGATCAGAGTCAGGAGTGATCATGCACAGTTACGATTATCTGTTGATCCTGGCCTTTCTGGTCCTGCTGCTGGCACCCGCGCCTTGGTTGGGGCGTTTCTATTATCGGGTCATGGAAGGCGAGCGCACCTGGCTGAGCCCGGTGCTGGGGCCGGTCGAGCGGGCCTGCTACCGGATCTCCGGCATCGACCCGAAAACCGAGCAATCCTGGCAGCAATACATGTGGGCCTTGCTGGCGTTCAACCTGGCAGGCTTTGTCGTGCTGTTCGCGATGCTGATGCTGCAAGGCGTGCTGCCGCTCAACCCGCAGCAGTTGCCGGGCATGGAGTGGTCGCTGGCCTTCAACACGGCGATGAGCTTTATCACCAACACCAACTGGCAGGCCTACAGCGGCGAAGCGTCGCTCAGCTACCTCAGCCAGATGGTCGGCCTGACCGTGCAGAACTTCGTCAGCGCCGCCACCGGTCTCGCCGTGCTGGTCGCGCTATGTCGCGGTATCAGTCGTCGCTCGTCGCAGAGCCTGGGTAACTTCTGGGCCGACATGACCCGCGCCACGCTCTATGGGCTGTTGCCGATCAGTATCGTGCTGGCCGTGTTTCTGGTCTGGCAGGGCGTGCCGCAGAACTTCGGCCATTACATTGATGCGCTGACCCTGCAAGGCGCGGATCAAAGCCTGCCGATGGGTCCTGCGGCCAGCCAGATATCGATCAAGCAGCTGGGCACCAACGGTGGTGGCTTCTTCGGCGTCAATTCGGCGCACCCGTTCGAGAACCCGACGGCGTGGAGCAACCTGTTCGAACTGGTGTCGATCCTGCTGATCCCGGCAGCGCTGGTGTTCACCTTTGGCCACTACGTCAAGGACATGCGCCAGAGCCGCGCGATTCTTGGCTGCATGCTGGCGCTGCTGTTGATCGGCGGCGCGGTCTCGCTGTGGGCCGAGTACCAGCCCAACCCGGCACTGAACATCGCCGGTGTCGAGCAGACCGCACCGCTGGAAGGCAAGGAAACCCGCTTCGGCACCACCGGCACGGTGCTGTGGTCAGTCGCTACCACTGCGGCCTCCAACGGTTCGGTCAACGGTATGCACGACAGCCTCAACCCTCTGACCGGCATGGTTGCGCTGGTCAACATGATGGTCGGTGAAGTGATTTTCGGCGGCGTGGGTGTGGGCCTCAACGGCATGCTGCTGAACGTACTGATTGCGGTATTTCTCTCCGGCCTGATGATTGGCCGCACGCCGGAATACCTCGGCAAGAAGCTGCAAGCGCAGGAAGTCCGGCTGCTGGTCGCCACCTTGCTGGTGATGCCGGTCGGCGTGCTGGTGCTGGGCGCGATTGCTGCCAGCCTGCCTGGCCCGGCCGGTGCGGTCAGCAACCCCGGCCCGCATGGTTTCAGCCAGTTGCTGTACGCCTACACCTCGGCCACGGCCAACAACGGCTCGGCGTTCGGCGGTTTCAGTGCCAACACCGTGTTCCACAACCTGATGCTCAGCCTGGCGATCTTCATTGGCCGCTTTGGTTACATCCTGCCGGTGCTGGCACTGGCTGGCAGCCTGGCCATGAAGAAAACCGCACCACAGGGTCAGAACAGCTTCCCGACCCACGGCCTGCTGTTTGTCACTCTGCTGACCGTCACCATTTTGCTGGTGGGTGGTTTGACCTTCCTGCCGACCCTGGCACTGGGGCCGATTGCCGAACACCTGAGCCTGGGTTTCTGAGGAACCGATCATGAGCACTACTGATTTTTCAAGACGTGATGCTGTAAAAGCTGCCGAGCCTCAGGCCGCCAGCGAGACAGCCAAGACCGGCATCGCTGCCCTGTGGCGTCCGGCGCTGGTGCAGGCGTTCGTCAAGCTCGACCCGCGCCAGCTCAAGCGTTCGCCGGTGATGCTGGTGGTGGAACTGACTGCCATTCTGACCACCGTGCTGTGCGTGATCCCCAACCCGCAGGTGCCCACTTCAGTCTGCGTGCAGATCGCCCTGTGGCTGTGGTTCACCGTGTTGTTCGCCAACTTCGCCGAAGCGCTGGCCGAAGGTCGTGGCAAGGCCCGCGCCGACAGCCTCAAGGCCGGCAGCGAAGGGCTCAAGGCGCGCATTCGCGATGAGAACGGCAGCCTGCGCATCATCAATGCCAGCGAGTTGCGCAAGGGCGATGTGGTGCGCGTCGAGATCGGCGAAATGATTCCCGGTGACGGCGAAGTCATCGAGGGCATCGCGGCGGTCAACGAGGCGGCGATTACCGGCGAATCCGCGCCAGTGATTCGCGAATCCGGTGGTGACCGCTCGGCCGTGACCGGCAACACCCGGCTGGTGTCCGACTGGCTGCTGATACGCATCAGCACCAACCCCGGCGAATCGACGCTGGACCGCATGATTGCACTGGTGGAAGGTGCCAAGCGGCAGAAGACCCCTAACGAAGTCGCGCTGGATATTCTGCTGATCGGCCTGACCCTGATCTTTCTGCTGGTGGTCATCACCTTGCAGCCGTTCGCCCACTTTGCCGGGGGTAGCCTGCCGCTGGTGTTTCTGGTGGCACTCCTGGTCACCCTGATCCCGACCACCATTGGCGGCCTGCTGTCGGCCATCGGCATTGCCGGCATGGACCGGCTGGTGCGCCTCAACGTGATCGCCAAGTCCGGTCGCGCCGTGGAAGCTGCGGGCGATGTGCATGTGCTGTTGCTGGACAAGACCGGCACCATCACCTTCGGCAATCGCCGCTGCGCTGCCGTTTACGCAGCACCCGGCGTGACCCCGAAGGAACTGGGCGAGGGTGCTTTGCTGGCGTCGCTGGCCGACGATACGGCGGAAGGCAAATCCATCGTCGAGTTCCTGCGCAACCTGCACCCGATGAACGAGCCCACCCTGAGTTCGGTAACCGCTGTACCGTTCAGCGCTGATACACGTCTGTCCGGTGTGGATTATCAGGGCCATGTGTACCGCAAGGGCGCGGTGGATTCGCTGCTGGCTTTCATCAACATGCAGCGTAGCGACCTGCCGCCTGCCTTGGCGCGGGAAGTCGACAAGATTGCCAAGACCGGCGGCACGCCGCTGCTGGTCTGCGCCAACGGTCGTTTGTTGGGTGCGATTCATCTCAAGGACGTGGTCAAGCCGGGTATTCGCGAGCGCTTCGAGGAGCTGCGCAAGCTGGGGATTCGCACGGTGATGGTGACTGGCGACAACCCATTGACTGCTGCAGCCATTGCCGCTGAAGCGGGTGTCGATGATGTGCTGGCCGAAGCCACGCCAGAGAAAAAGCTGGAGCGAATTCGTCAGGAGCAGGGCGAAGGCCGACTGGTGGCGATGTGCGGCGACGGTGCCAACGATGCGCCCGCACTGGCGCAGGCGGATGTCGGTATGGCGATGAACGATGGCACCCAGGCCGCGCGTGAAGCGGCCAACATGGTTGACCTCGACAGCGACCCTACCAAGTTGCTGGACGTGGTGCAGATCGGCAAGGAATTGCTGGTCACACGCGGTGCGCTGACGACGTTTTCGATTGCCAATGACGTGGCCAAGTACTTCGCCGTGCTGCCTGCGCTGTTTGCCTCGATTTATCCGCAACTGGGCGTGCTCAACGTCATGCAACTGGCCAGCCCGCAAAGTGCGATTGTCTCGGCCATCGTCTTCAACGCGCTGATCATCGTTGTGCTCATCCCGCTGGCCCTGCGTGGCGTGCGGGTTCAGGCCGCCAGCGCGGCGCATCTGTTGCGTCGCAACCTGCTGATCTATGGCCTGGGCGGCATCGTTGTACCGTTTCTCGGCATCAAGCTGATCGACATGCTGCTGGTCGCACTCGGCCTTGTTTGAAGCCTGTGCTGCACGCCGGTCGGCGTGCAGCCTCACCTGATTGAGGATGTGCAGATGTCCAATGTATTGCGTCCGGCCTTGAGCCTGATCGTGTTGATGAGCCTGATCACCGGCGTGGCCTATCCACTGGTGGTCACCGGGGTTGCGCAAGTGGCGTTTCCGGCGCAGGCCAATGGCAGCCTGGTATACGACGCGGCGGGCAAGGTGCGCGGCTCGGCACTCATCGCCCAGTCGTTTACCGGTGATGGGTGGTTTCAGTCGCGTCCTTCGGCAGGCGCGTTTGCGACGGTAGCCAGTGGCGCGAGCAACTTTGCGCCGAGCAACCCGGCACTGGTGGCACGCGTGAAAGAGGACGTTGCGAAACTGGCCAATGCCTCGCAGGAACCGGTGCCACTTGCCTTGCTGACCACGTCCGGCAGCGGTCTGGACCCGCATCTCTCGCCTGAAGCGGTTGCCTGGCAGGCCGGTCGCGTTGCTGCGGCGCGCCAGTTGCCGTTGGACAAAGTACAGGCGCTGATCGACGCCAATACTCAGCGTCCGCTGATCGGCCCTCCCGTGGTCAACGTATTGGCCTTGAATATGAGCCTGAATCAGTTACCGTCTGCACCGCGCAACGCGCAGTTGTAACAAAGTGCGCCGTGTTCGCAGCAGATTCACTAAGCTGTAGATGATTAGAGAGGGTGGTAACCAAGGTGAGTGATTCCGGTCGAGCTGATGCACTGCTGGCCCAGCTGCCCCGCGAAGGGCGCGGGCGGCTGAAGGTTTTTCTCGGCGCCGCGCCGGGCGTGGGCAAAACCTACGCCATGCTTCAGGCGGCCCATGCGCAGTTGCGTCAGGGCGTCAGAGTCGTGGCGGGCGTGGTGGAAACCCACGGCCGTGCGGAAACCGAAGCGCTGCTCAATGGCGTGCCGCAACAGCCCTTGCTGCGCACCGAATACCGCGGCATGACCCTCGAAGAAATGGACCTTGATGCCTTGCTCAAGGCGGCACCGGCATTGTTGCTGGTCGACGAACTGGCGCACACCAATGCGCCCGGCAGTCGGCATACCAAGCGTTGGCAGGACATTCAGGAACTGCTCGCTGCCGGCATCGATGTCTACACCACGGTCAACGTCCAGCATCTGGAAAGCCTTAATGATCAGGTGCGCGGTATCACCGGGGTGCAGGTGCGCGAAACGCTGCCGGACTGGGTGTTGCAGGAAGCTTTCGACCTGGTGCTGATCGACCTGCCGCCGCGCGAACTGCTGGAGCGCCTGCGCGACGGCAAGGTGTACGTGCCGGAGCAGGCGCGCGCGGCCATCGACGCCTTCTTCACGCAAACCAATCTCACTGCGCTGCGCGAAATGGCCATGCAGACCGCTGCGGCGCAGGTCGATAACGATCTGGCGCAGGGCTACCGACAATTGGGCCAGTCGGCTCCGGCAATTCGTGGGCGGATGCTGGTGGGCATCGACGGTGATGCCCATGCCGAGCGCCTGGTGCGTCACGCCAGTCGGGTTGCTCAGCGTCGCCACCTGCCGTGGAGCGCCGTGCATGTGGACGACGGGCAAACCCTCGACGAGCAGTCCCGCGCGCGTCTGCAAAGCGCCCAACAACTGGCCGAGCGGCTCGGTGGCGAGGCGGTTTCGCTGCGCGCCGGGGAGGTCGCCCGAACGCTGGTGCAGCATGCCATCGAACGGCGCGCCAGCGTGGTGCTGGTCGGCCAGTCGCGACGGCATTGGCGGCGTCGCGTGTTTGGTGGCGGCGTCGCGGCACGCTTATTGCGCGAAGGGCACGGGCTGGAAATCTCGGTGCTCGACGACAGCGAGGAACTGCCTGATCAGCCGCCGCGTGCCCGTCCGGCTCACGAAGTGGTGTGGTTCGATTACGGTCTGGCCTTCGTCGCCACGCTGATCGCCAGTCTGGTCGCCTGGGGTGTGTCGGGCGTGCTGGCGCTGCCCAACATTTCCCTGATCTTTCTCGCGGCGGTGTTACTGGTTGCGGTGCGCAGCAGCATGGGACCGGCGCTGGCGTGTGCCGGGCTGTCATTTCTGGCCTATGACTTTCTGTTCATTCCACCGAGTTTTTCCCTGAACATCCAGCGCGAAGAAGACGTGCTGACGCTGCTGTTCTTCCTGCTGATGTCGGCCCTGACCGGCAAGCTTGCGGCGCGCCAGCGCAGGCAGTTGCAGGCGTTGCGTGATACTCAGGAACAGACCAGCGAACTGCTCGACCTGTCGCGCAAGATGACCGCCGCCACGGATCGAAAAGCAGTACTCAATGCCGCCGAACAGCATTTTTCCGGCTGGAAGGAATTGTATCTGTGCCTGGTTGATCGTGACGGTCAGGGCGGTTTGGTTGTTGAGACTGGTGGGCCGCTGACCTTCTCGGAAGCCGAACGTGCCGCCGCCGACTGGGCCTGGCAGCACGATCAACCGGCTGGCAGCGGCACCGGCACGCTACCGTCCGGGCGCTGGTGGTGGTGGCCGATTACCGCGGAAGAAGGGCCATTGGCCCTGCTGGGTGTCAGTGCGCGGGAAGGCCAGTCGTTCACCGCGCAACACCGGCGTCTGCTGGCGGCGCTGACCCAGCCGCTGGCGCAGGCGCTGGCTCGCGCACAACTGGCGCAAGAGCTTGAAGCCGCGCGCCTGCATGGGGAAACCGAGCAATTGCGCAGCGCCTTGCTGGCCTCTGTGTCCCACGACCTGCGTACGCCACTGACCTCCATGCGCGGCAGCATCGACAGCCTGCTGGCGCTGGGCGAAGCCATCCCGCTGGAGGATCGCCGCGAGCTGCTGGAAGGTACACGCGACGAAGCCGAACGTCTGGATCGCTATATCCAGAACCTGCTGGACATGACGCGCCTGGGACATGGCGCGCTGAAACTTGCACGAGACTGGGTGTCGCCTGCCGATATCGTCGGCAGTGCGCTCAACCGGCTGCGCGCCGTGCTGGCACCCTTGCAGGTCAGCACCCAGGTGACCGGCGAGCTGCCATTGCTGTACGTGCATGCGGCGCTGATCGAGCAGGCGCTGGTCAATGTGCTGGAAAATGCTGCACGCTTTTCACCTGTCGACGGGCGCTTGCAGGTGGCGGCGGGTGTGGTCGACAGTGAGCTGTTCTTCTCGGTCAGTGACGAAGGGCCGGGCATTCCCGAGGATGAACGGGCGAAGATTTTCGACATGTTCTATACCGCAGCCCGCGGTGATCGGGGCGGGCAGGGCACGGGCCTGGGGCTGGCGATCTGTCAGGGCATGATTGGCGCTCATGGTGGACGTCTCAGCGTCGAGGAAGGCATTGACGGGCAGGGTACGCGCATCACCTTGTTCCTGCCGTTGCAGGCGCAGCCCGATGTGGAAATGGAGGAGTCAGCTTGAGCCAGGCGGCAACCATTCTGGTCATCGATGACGAGCCGCAGATTCGCAAATTTTTGCGCATCAGTCTGGTGTCGCAGGGCTACAAGGTGCTCGAAGCGGCCACCGGCGGGGATGGCCTGACCCAGGCGGCATTGAACAAGCCGGATTTGCTGGTGCTTGATCTTGGCCTGCCGGACATGGACGGTCAGCAAGTGCTCAGCGAGTTTCGCGAGTGGTCAGCGGTGCCGGTACTGGTGCTTTCGGTACGCGCCAGCGAAGCACAGAAAGTCCAGGCGCTGGACGCCGGAGCCAACGACTACGTGACCAAACCGTTCGGCATTCAGGAGTTTCTGGCCAGAATCAGGGCGCTGCTCAGGCAGGTTTCCGGTAGCGACAAGCCGGAGTCGGCCCTTCAATTCGGTCCGCTGACCGTCGACCTGGCCTATCGCCGGGTGCTGCTCGACGGTCACGAAGTGGCGCTGACACGCAAGGAATATGCGGTGCTGGCGCAGTTGGCACGCCACCCTGGGCGGGTCATTACCCAGCAGCAGTTGCTCAAGGATATCTGGGGGCCTACCCACACCGATGACAGCCACTACCTGCGCATTGTGGTCGGGCATTTGCGTCAGAAACTGGCAGACGATCCGACCGCCCCGAGGTTCATCCTCACCGAGCCTGGAATAGGGTATCGTCTGCTGACCGACCACTAGATGAAAAAAGCGACCATACCCCCGTGGTACGGCACTTTTACTGCATCGAATCGTCAAAGCCGCACACTCCATATTCACTCCTGAGGTAACACCCCCATGAAAGCCTTTATCTGTCTGCCATTGCTTGTCTTGGTTCTTGCAGGTTGCGCTGGCAAGACCGGGTATCGAGACAGCTGCGCCACCCAGATAGACGCTGCCTGGCACGAGCTTGATCTGGCCAAGGCCGAAGGCTTCGCCGGCACCGTCAGTTACTCCAAGGCCCTGTCGCTGCTGACCGGTGCCAAGACCCAGCAACAGTTCGAAGCATTTGAAGGCTGCACCGAAAAAGCCGAAAAAGCCCGCTTCTACATCCGCGAGTCCCGCGCTGGCCGCTGATAGCTGACGATACACAGCTCCTGTGGGAGAGCGCTTGCTCGCGATGCAGTGCTTCAGGCGCAGAGCTCTCGGGGCTGTACCGGCCTCCTCGCGAGCAAGCTCGCTCCCACAGAGTTTGCGGTTTGCATAGCGACGAGCGCGGAGCGTCGCACGATAGTTGAGATTATCGTTCCGCACGCTCCAGCGTCGGAATGCCTTGCGTGACGCTCCGCGTCACAACTCTGCGCTGCGCCGCAGTCTCACGAGCGGACGCAGAGCTTCCAGCATCACATCAAATCCCTACCGACTCTAGCGAAACGGCCTACGCTCATCTTAAAGTGTTCGGACACTAGCATCGCTTGCAGTCCCACAGTCATTAAGCAGTTGCCGGAAGGGGCTTTCGATGGGTAGAAAACTCGATGCATGCCTGAGCGCCATCAATGAAGTGGTACTGGGCAAGGAAGTGCAGGTGCGGCTGGCAATGACCTGCCTGATCGGCGGCGGGCATTTGCTGATCGAAGATTTACCGGGGATGGGCAAGACCACGCTCAGCCATGCGCTGGCGAAAATTCTGGGCCTCAGTTATCAGCGCATTCAGTTCACGTCCGACCTGCTGCCGGGTGACATCCTGGGCACCTCGGTATTTGATCGGGACAGCGGGCAGTTCACCTTTCATCCGGGGCCGATCTTCGCCGAACTGGTGCTGGCCGACGAAATCAACCGCGCCACCCCCAAGAGCCAGAGCGCGTTGCTGGAAGCCATGGAAGAAGGGCAGGTCTCCATTGAGGGCGCGACACGTCTGTTGCCCGATCCATTCTTCGTGATTGCGACTCAGAACCCGTTCAGTTCCGGTGGCACCTTTGCCTTGCCCGAGTCTCAGCTGGACAGGTTCCTGATGCGCATCTCCATGGGCTATCCGGCGAGAGCGGCGGAGAAAGCGTTGCTGCTTGGCGAGTCACGCCGCGAACTTTTACCGCGCCTGCAGCCGATTCTGGACCACGCCATGCTTGGCCAGTTGCAAGCGCATGCGCGGCAGTTGCGGGCCAGCGATGCACTGGTCGACTATGTGCTGCGACTGGTCGAGGCAACCCGCAGCCAGCCGCAATTCGCCTATGGACTGTCGCCCAGGGCGAGCCTGGCGATTCTGGCCGCAGCGCGGGCCTGGGCGATGTTGCTGGGGCGTGATTACGTCATTCCCGAGGATGTGCAGGCGGTATTGCCGTCGGTGGTCGGCCATCGGCTGCGCGAGCGCAGCGACCCGACCGGGCATGGCGGTGGGGCGCTGGTGCAGTGGTTATTGCGCGAGGTGCCGGTGCTTTGATCGAGCCGCTCAAACCGTTTTGGCAACGCTGGCTGGCAAGACGAATTCCTCCGGCGTCACGCATCACGCTCGACCATCGGCGTATTTTCATCATGCCGACGCGCACCGGCATGACCTTTGCGGTCGTGATCGTGCTCATGCTGCTGGTGGCGATCAATTATCAGAACAGTCTGGCCTACGGGCTGACCTTTCTGCTGTTGTCGGTCGGCGTGTTGGCCATCCTGCACACGTATCGCAACCTCAGCGGCCTGATTCTCAGTGCGGGTGTGGCGCGTTCAGTGTTTGTCGGCGAACCGGTGCAATTGCGCATGCGTCTGGAAAGTGCCAGCCAGGCCCACCACGCCTTGGGCGTGGGTTGGACTGCGACAGCTCTGCAATCCGGCGATGTACTGCCTCGCGGGCTGACCGATGTGGAACTGAGCCTGCCTGCCGAAAAGCGCGGCTGGCTGCATGCGCCAAGGCTGCGGGTCGAGAGTGTGTTTCCGCTGGGCATTTTCCGCGCCTGGAGCTGGCTGGATCTGGAGCAGAGCGCCTTGATCTATCCGCGGCCACTGTCGGGTGCCATGCCGCTGCTAAAAGGCGTGCAGCCCCACGCCGAGGACGACGGTCAGGCCACTCAGGGTGCCGGTGTCGATGATTATCAGGGGCTGCGCAGCTACCAGCCGGGCGATAACCTCAGTCGTCTGCACTGGAAAGCCTATTCCCGAGGTCAGGGGTTGCTGGTCAAGGACTTCACTGATTTGAGCGGCCACGATCTGTGCCTGGACTTCATGGCGCTGGGCGGCGATATCGAGGAGCGTTTGTCGCGCCTGTGTTATTGGGTACTGGAGCTGTCCCAGCGTCGTCAGCCGTTTGCCTTGCGCCTGCCAGGTTTTCTGTCCACGGTCGACAGCGGTGATGCGCACCGTGAAGCCTGCCTGCGCGCTTTGGCGCTTTATGGTCATCGATCATGAGTGACAAGAATAAGGCGCTCGCAGCCGCACCCATTCCGCGTGTCAGCCTTACCTGGCTGCTATTGGCGCAGGCATTGGTCGTGTTGCCGTTCGCGCTGCACGTGCCGGTATCGATCACGCTTCTGTGGCTGGGCTGCACATGCTGGCGGGTTCAGGTGTTCCGGATGCGCGCGCGGCTGCCCGGCACCTGGATCAAGTCAGGGTTGCTGGTGGGCACCGCCGGTGGCGTGTATCTGGCGCGTGGCAGTCTGGTCGGGCTGGATGCCGGAGCAGCGTTACTGGTGGCGGCATTCGTTCTGAAAATGCTGGAAATGAACAACCACCGCGACGCACGGGTGCTGATCTTTCTCGGTTTCTTTTGCGTGGCGGTCGGCTATCTGTTTGAAGACAACCTGCTGTGGGCGCTTTTCAGCCTGCTGCCGGTCGGCGCGCTGCTGGCCGCGTTGATTGGTCTGCAGCACGCGGATCTGGCTGGCAGGTCAATCGACACGCTCAAGCTGGCGTTCAAGCTGATGGCGCAGGCTGTGCCGTTGATGCTTGTGCTGTTTCTGTTTTTCCCACGTCTGGACCCGCTTTGGTCGTTGCCGCAACCGAGCAACAAGGGCGTCACTGGGCTGTCCGACAACATGGCACCGGGCGACATGGCCGAGCTGAGCAAGTCGCCGGCACTGGTATTTCGGGCCAGTTTTGAGGGACCGATACCGGCGCGCAATCAGTTGTACTGGCGCGGTCTGACCCTTGAGCAGTTCGATGGGCGGCGCTGGTCACAGTCGGCACGTGCCCAGACCGTGCAGATCCCACAGTGGGAAAAGCGCGGCGATCCACTGGCCTACAGCATTGTGATTGAAGCCAGCGGTCGGCCTTGGTTGCCGAGCCTCGACGTGGCCGAAACCACGTTGCCGGACGTTCGGCAGATGAGCGACTTCCGTCTGCAACGCCGACGTCCCGTCGAGCAATCGCTGTTATATACCGTCAATTCCTGGCCGCTGAGCATTCGCGACCCGCAATCCAGCGAGCAGGTCCAGCGCCAGAACCTGCAATTGCCCGCCAAGGGTAATGATCAGGCCCGGCAGTGGGCGGCTGAGCTGCGCCGTCGCTACACTACGGCGGATGCAATGGTTGCCGCGATGCTCGGTTATTTCAGCGACCAGCCGTTTCACTACACCCTCAAGCCGACACTGTTGGGCAACGACAGCATTGATGAGTTTCTGTTTGCCAGTCGTCAGGGTTTTTGCGCCCACTACGCCGGTGCAATGACTTTTGTGCTGCGCGCTGCGGGTATTCCGGCGCGGGTCGTGGCCGGGTATCAAGGCGGCGAACTGAACCCCGACGCGCACTACCTGACCGTGCGCCAGTTCGACGCGCATGCGTGGGTCGAATACTGGCAGCCGGGTATCGGCTGGCGCAGTGTCGACCCGACCGCAGCAGTTGCACCGCAGCGTATCGAACAGGGCTTGGAGCAGGCGTTGGCGGCAGACGAAGCCTTTCTGCAGGACTCGCCCTATTCAGCGTTACGCTATCGCAATGTGCCTTGGGTCAACGCCATACGCCTGAGCTGGGATAACCTCAACTATGGCTGGCAGCGCTGGGTGCTGGGCTATCAGGGACAACAGCAGTTACAAATTCTCGGCCGTTGGTTTTCAGGGTTTCAGGCACCGGTTTTCGTCCTGGGGACCTTGCTTTCACTGGGCTTGATTGCATTATGGCTGTTCAAACCGTGGCAGCGCGAAAGCGACTCGCAACTGCGGGTGTTCAACGCATTTGAACGCTTGCTCGCCCGTCATGGTCTGCGTCGTATGCCGGGTGAAGGCGCTGACGCATTCTGCCGCAGAGCGGTGCTGTATTTTCCACAGCATGCCGAGGCCATCGAAGCTTTCATCCGCGAATTTCAGGCGCAGCGCTATGCCGGGCGGCTTGCTTCGGCCAGCCGCTTGAGGCATGCATTGAGCACGTTGCGTCGTCGTCTGCCATGGAGGTTGTCAGCCGTCAGGGACAGGCATTCATGAATGAGTGTTTCGAAGGGGAATTGCATGTCTTCAATGGTGGATCATCTGGTGGCCGAGGTGTTGGCGCTGGATGTCAAATTGCTTGCGTGCCAGGCACGCCTTGCAGTTTCGACGGACAGCGAAGCGCTGCATGATTTGCGTACCACCGTGCGTCGTCTGCGTAGCGTACTGCGGCCCCTGCGGGAAAACCCGGCTGCCGCAGAACTGGAAGAGGCCGCAAAAGCGGTAGGGCAACTGACCACGCCTTTGCGTGACATGCAGGTACTCGCCGCGTTTCTCGAAGAGCAGGGCCTGAACGAGGCCGCTTTCAAGCGCAACCAGTACTTGGGAAATGCCTGCCCCAGGGTTGCGACGTCGCCTGAACTGAGCCGTTTGCTCAAGCTGATAGATCTATTCCCGGAGCTGCTGCGTTTGCAACAGCGTCAGGGAATGTTGCGCGGCCTGCGCAAGACCATCGAAAAGCGTATGGACAAACAATGGAACAAGCTACGTGTGGCCATCGCCGAGCCTGGGCATGATCGGCATGACCTGCGCCTGTTGATCAAACGCGTGCGTTACGCCGCCGAAGCGTACCCGGAACTCAGCCACCAGCCGAAAAACATGCAGGCCCGGCTCAAGGCCGCACAAGGCGAGCTGGGCGACTGGCATGATCATTTGCAATGGCTGGCGCAGGCTGCCGAGCAGCCGGATCTGGCGCCGTGCATTGCGGGTTGGCAGATCGGCATCGTGCGTGCCGAGCGCAAGGCCGAGGCGTCGCTCAAGCGGCTGGCCAAGGCCTGTTTCTAAGGCAGTGGCTTTTTTATGAAATAGGTCATTCAGGCCGCAATAATGGCCAATATGCGGCATGTCGTTGACTAAGAGGATGGTTATCATCCATCCACTTGTGTGTCGACTTGCTGGAGTAAGCATGACCTTTTCCGAATTGATCGATGCGGTGCGTCGCGACCCGCGTGCTGTCACGATCCCTGCCGAATGGTCCCAAGGGCGAGCCTGCTTCGGCGGGTTGATGGCGGCGCTGACCTATGAAGCGATGCGTGCCGAGGTGCCGGAAGGGCGCCCGGTTCGCTCGCTGGCGATTACCTTTGTCGGGCCGGCCGAGCCGGGCGTGCCGATTGCCTTTGACGTTGAAATTCTGCGTCACGGCAAGGCTGTCAGTCAGGTGTCGGGGCGCGCCATGCAGAACGGTCAGGTGATGACCCTGATACAAGGCAGCTTCGGCGCACCTCGTGAGTCGATGATTGCGGTTGCAGCAGAGGCCGCGCCAGTGCTCAAGCCGGTAGAACAATGCCCGGAGCTGCCTTTTGCCAAGGGCGTGATGCCCGACTACTTGCGTTTCATGGACATTCGCTGGGCACTGGGCGGCATGCCGTTCAGCAATACACCGTCACCGGCAATTGGTGGTCATGTGCGTTTTCGTGATGAGGCGCATGCCAGCCCCATGAGCGAGGCCCATATTCTGGCGCTGGTCGACACCTGGCCGCCTGCGGTATTGCCGCACCTCAACAAGCCTGCACCGGGCAGTTCGCTGACCTGGACCATCGAATTCGTCCAGCCACAGCCGGTGCTCGATACGCTGCAATGGTGCAGTTATCGCGCAGTCATCGAACATGCCCGGGATGGCTACGGTCACACCGCAGCAGCGTTGTGGAGCCCCGACGGCGAACTGATCGCAATCAGCCGCCAGACGGTGACAGTGTTTGGCTGACTGACAAGGCAGGTCAATATTTCCGGGCGGAGCGGGCGGCGTCCTTGCGCTGAAAACCCAGCGCAGCCAGCAGCCCGATCACGCCGATGGCGATCGATGGCAGGCTCTCGGAGAACAGACCGTTGAGTATCAGCAGGGTCGCCAGAATGAAGAGGGGTACGGCAATCAGGTACATGGCCAGGCTGGCCGAGTGCTCCTGATTGTCGTTGCTGTCACGCCATTGATTGAGCTGCAGATCGGAAAGTGGCTTGTTCATGCGGCGGTCCTCTTAAGGTTGGCGCTTGTTCAGGACAACGCGTAAAGCGCCGTTCAATGCCTGAAGCATAGGCCCGCCTGCCGATCGCTGACGATTCAAGCGTGTCTATCGCCGCGATAGCCTGTTACAACTTGAGCTGGCCGATCGCAGCATTCAGCTCGCCCGCCAGCGTGGCGAGTTCGTCACTGGTGCTGGCCGAGTCCACGGTCTGCACCACCGTGCGTTCGGTGACATCGCGGATACTCACCACCGCACGGTTCATTTCCTCGGCCACTTGACTTTGCTGCTGCGCGGCGACGGCAATCTGCGTATTGCTTTCGCGCATCTGTGCCACGGCACCGGCAATGGCCGCCAGCGCTTCGCCCGCTTCCTTGGCCTGCTGCACGCATTCGTCGGCCTTGTACGAGCTTTCCTGCATGAAATCCACCGCATCGCGGGTGCCGCTTTGCAGGGTCGAAACCATCGTGGTGATTTCATCGGTCGAGGTCTGCACCCGTTTGGCCAGGTTGCGCACTTCGTCGGCGACCACGGCAAAGCCGCGACCCATTTCCCCGGCGCGTGCGGCTTCGATGGCGGCATTCAGGGCCAGCAGGTTGGTCTGTTCGGCAATGCTGTGGATCACGTTGACCACGCCGTTGATCTTCTGGCTGTCCTGGGCCATGCGCTGGATCATTTCGGCAGTCTGTTGCACGCCGCTGGAGAGCCCGGCGATGGATACTTGCACGCGGTCGACCACGACCTTGCCGCTGCCCGCCAACGCGTCGGCGGTCTGCGACTGGTCGCGTGTGGCCGTGGCGTGTTGGGCAATGTGATGGACCGTGGCGGTCATCTCGTTGATTGCCGTGGCCACCTGATCGGTTTCGCTTTGCTGGCCGAGCATGCCCTGGCGTACATCTTTCATGCCCGCAGCCAGATGCGCTGCACCCTGATCGAGGCGGCCAGCGGTTTGCGAAACCGTATTGACCACCCGCTGATACCCGGCCTGCATGGCATTGAACGCCTTGGCCATCTGCCCGACCTCATCGTCACTGCGGTTAGGCACGCGGGCCGCCAGATCGCCGCTTTTTTCGACGTGCAGCATCACATCCTTGAGCGCGTTGAGCTGGCTGAGGAGAAAACGAATCAGCAGTTGCGAGGCGCAGAGCATCAACAGCATCAGCACGAAAACGGCGGCTGCGTAATGGCTGAAGCGATCCTGAAATACTTGCAGAAAGGTTGGAGCAAAGGCCAGCACCGCGATCTGCTGGCCAGTGCTGCGGGTGACGATCTGCGCGCCGCTCAACAGTCTGTCGCTGGCTGGTTTGTTCAGCGCAACCCAGTCGCGGGCGTCGACCAGCTCTGGCAGCGCGAGGGTATTGAAGGCCGGTGTCTGACCTTTGCTGTAAGCCAGCAACGTATCACTGGCGGGCAGCACTGCGTCGGCAGGCCACGCGGCCAGCAAGCGAGCCTGAGCTTGCGCTGCCTGACGTGACGTATCTGCTCGTGCCTGCTGCTCTGCTTGCATGGCGTAAAGCACCAGCAGCAGGGTTGTGACGAAAGCGACCGCGTTAACGGCCCAGAATTTATATTTCAGTGACAGGTTGCCAAGCCATGAGCCCATGAGCGGTCTTCTTTGATGGTCGTGTGAGGTAGCAGCAAGATGCCATCACGATGCCTCAGCCATCAAAGAGACCCTTGATGCGGGTCAAGGAAGCTGCAGATTTTCGCCGGTTATCTGTTCCAGGGTGGGTAAATCGAAAAACTCACGCGCGCAGGCCGTGCTGTGACGGGCGAGATCTTCCTGGCTTTCGCCCCGGTGCAAAGCCACTTCGCGCAAGACTTCCGGCAGGTAAGCAGGTTCGTTACGGCCATTTTTCGGCTTGGGGCGCAGGCTGCGTGGCAGAAGATAAGGCGCGTCGCTTTCCAGCATCAGCCGGCCGCGAGGGATATTGCCCACCAGCGGGTGCAGGTGCGTGCCGCGTCGCTCATCGCAGATCCAGCCTGTTATGCCAATGTGCAGGTCAAGATCCAGATAACTGAACAGCGCGGCGCGTTCGCCAGTAAAGCAGTGCACCACCGCAGCCGGCAGACGGTCGCGGTAGTCGCGCAGAATCTCCAGCAGGCGCTGGTTGGCGTCACGTTCGTGCAGGAACACCGGCAATTGCAGTTCCACCGCCATGCCCAGGTGCGCTTCAAGAACCTTTTCCTGCTGCGGGCGAGGCGAGAAGTCGCGATTGAAATCCAGGCCGCATTCACCCACGGCGCGAACGCGATTTTCCTTGAGCAGGGCATGCAACTGTTTCTCGGTGTCACCGGTCCAATCGCTCGCCGAGTGCGGGTGGATGCCTGCCGTGCAGAACAGGCGTTGCGCGCTTTCATCCAGCTCGTGACACAGCTGCAAGGCGTGTTCGCTGCCCTCGACGCTGGTGCCGGTCACCACCAGTTGCTCGACGCCTGCGGCATAGGCGCGATCGAGTACCGCCTGTCGTTGCGAGGCGAAGCTTGCGTTGGTCAGATTGACGCCGATGTCGATGAGTTGCATGGTGCTACCTCCAGCTGAAGGCTGTCGAGCATACCAGAGCTCTGGCCACAATAAGAAAACGCTGGGTATTCAAGCGATTGAGCCGGATGGTTCAACGATTTCCTTCGCTGTTCGATGCTGCTGCGTGACCTCAAGATTTCCTTTTTCCTGTTTTTTTTCCGGCGTTGCCCTGGGGAAGTGAATGATCCGATCCGCGCTTGTGTCTTTTATGTGTCTGTTGGCGCTGCTGCCGCTGCAGGTTTCTGCTCGTCAGACCGGCCCACAGGCCGTGCAGCACAAAGCGCAGGTGCGCGATCTGCCTGCCATTCGCAGCAGCAAGGTGCTGCGCGTGCTGGTCAATCAAAGCCGCAACAGCTCCGGTGACGTCAAGGGCCAGGAAATCGGCATCGAATATCATCGCCTGCAAGCCTTCGAACAGTACCTCAACAGCCATTCGCGCGGCGCTCAGAAGGTCACGCTCAAAGTCATACCCAAGGCCAAGAACCAGCTACTGACCGCGTTGCAGCGCGGCGAAGGCGATATGATCGCGCCTGGCGAACTGCTTGATGTCAGCGAAGCCAAAGGTGTTCAGGCCAGCGCGCCGATCATTCATGACGTGCCTCTGGTGCTGGTCGGCGCGCGTGGCCAGCGCAACGTAAGGCGTGTGGAGCAACTGTCGGGACATACACTGAGCCTGCCCACCGGCAGCGCGGCCGACGAGGCCCTCCATCAGGTCAATCGGCAACTGGAGCTGCGCAAGCTGCCGCTGGCCAAGATCGAATGGGTAGACCCAAGTCTTGCAGTCGAAGATGTGCTGGAGATGGTCCAGGCCGGTATTTACCCGATGACACTGGTCGAGCAGCCTATTGCCGAGCGTTGGGCGAAGATCATGCCCAAACTGCGTATCGAGCGCGGCCTGACCTTGCAGACCCACGGCGACATCAGCTGGTTTGTACGCGACAACGCAACCCAGCTGCGGGCCAGTGTCGATGATTTCCTCAAAGGCTATAAACCTTCGGCTCAGCAGGATCAGGTGCTCGCCAAGGCTTACAAAAACACCTACAAGGTCAACAACCCGCTGGTACGCAACAACCTGCAACGTCTTGAGCAACTGCGTCCGATGCTGCAACGCCATGCCGATGCGCAGGGTATGGACTGGCTGGACCTGGCGGCCCTGGCGTTCAAGGAGTCGAAGCTCGACCCGGCGGCCAAGGGCAGTGGCGGCGCGACAGGGCTGTTGCAGATCACTCCGTCGGCGGCAAAAAGCGTCGGAGTGCCGAGCATTCAGAGCGCTGACGACAATATCCGTGCAGGTTCGCGTTACATGGCGCTTATCCAGCGCAAGTATTTCTCCAGCAGCCGAGTCAACGAGCGCGAGCGCATGGCGTTCGTAATGGCGGCCTACAACCTGGGGCCGGAGCGTGTGCAAGGCATGCGCGAGGAAGCGCGGCGGCGCGGGCTCAATCCAGATCAGTGGTTTTTCCAGACCGAGCGCGTGGCAATGGAGCAGGGCGGTGCCAACGTCGTCGCGTTCGTCAACAGCGTGAACAAGTATTACCTGGCATTTGATCGCGAGCGAGACTCGCTGGAAAAGAGTGGACCGAAAACTGCCGTAAAGCGCTAATCATCGATTTATTGGATTGTTATGTGCCGTTATTTGCGGTTTTCACATAAGTAAATTTGATTATTATGGCGCCACGTTCACTTAATCAATCCCGGAAATCACCCACATGAACACAATGATCAAATCGGTTCTCAGCACTCGCGCCGGTTACGGCCTTACCCTGTTGCGCGTTATTGTCGGTATTGCGTTTATCGCTCACGGCAGTCAGAAACTGTTCGGGGCCTTCGGCGGTTATGGCCTGGAAGGCACTGCGCAGTACATGGAAAGCCTGGGCCTGACACCGGGTTACCTGATGGCGCTGATGTCTGGCAGCGCCGAGTTTTTTGGCGGTCTGGGCCTGCTGTTGGGGCTGCTGGCTCGTCCGGCTGCGGTAGTGGTGATCCTGCTGTTGCTGGTAGCGATCTTTACCGTGCATATCCATAACGGTTTCTTCATGGCCAATAACGGTTATGAGTATGCGCTGGCGTTGCTCGGCGGCGCTCTGGCAGTGCTTATCGAAGGTGCAGGCAAATTATCACTGGACCGTGTCATCGCCCGATAACCCACTACACTTGTCCTGCAAGGCCCGCTTCCGGCGGGCCTTGTGCGTTTGCGGGCTCGCGCCACGGATGACAATTGACAATGAATGGGGCGTTTCTCTAGGATGCGTGCTCAAGCGCCGATTTAACAACTACTTGCGGGGCGCCTGGCAAGGCTCAAGTCTTGTCGAAATACCGCTAAAACGTTGGTTCGGTGTTGCCTCTCACCGCTGCCCAGCGGATCTTGCGAGGCAGAGATATAACCATGAACAACCTGCGCCCCCTCATTCGTCTTTCCCCGATCAGCACGGTCTTGTCACGCAAGAACCCGAAAATCCTTCTGAGCGGCTCTCATCAGCCTACGCTGTTGCGCTATCTCGATGGCTGGCCTCGACGGGGCGGTGGTAACTGTGCGTTTCTAATTCAGTTTGTCGATACGAACTCCTCATTGAGCCACTTTGGCAACGACGAGTTCGACCTGGCGGTGGTGCAATCGCCTCAGGCTGACGACGTCGAGCAGCTCATTCGTGATCTGACGCGTATTGCCCGCCAGGGCCTGATTACGCTGGGTTGAAACGGCGGACGTATTCAATTGGCATAGAAGGCATATTGCTGGCCCCCAGCCTGTGAGCTGACAGGCAAAATCGCCGCCTTATCAAAGGATTAGGTGGTTTTCGCATGCGTTTGGTCTATTGTGCTCTGGCGTGCCTGACGCTTTCCGGGCTGGCTTTTTCCGTTCAGGCCAGAAACGCGACGGAGAACGAGCGTTATCTTTGTCGCTGGGGCTCGACCATTGCCGGTGGTGCGCAGGCTTCCAAGCTGTCAGGCGTTACCCGTTACGGGGCGCGGCAAAAGCTGCAGGCGCGCAAGTTCGCCAAACAGTGGATGCGGCCCATGGCATTGCGCATCACCGAGCAGACCTACGACAGCGAGTCGCGTTTGAAGCCTGATGCTGTCAGCAAGGTGTATTACGACGGCTGCATCCAGCATGAGGTGGCGCGTCGCTGACTTTTTATCGCCTGCCGAACTGATTTTTGCAGGGCTGGAGAAACGTCTTGAGTACAAAGATCATCACCAGGGGCGGGCATGAAGCCCTGAAGAAAGAACTCGATTACCTGTGGCGAGAGCACCGGCCCGACATTACTCAAAAGGTCGCCTGGGCAGCGTCGTTGGGTGATCGCAGCGAGAACGCGGATTACCAGTACAACAAGAAACTGCTGCGCGAGATCGACCGGCGCGTGCGCTACCTGCGCAAGCGCCTCGAAGACATGCGCGTCGTCCAGTATTCGCCGGAGCAGGAAGGGCGAGTGTTCTTCGGTGCCTGGGTCGAGATCGAGAACGAAGCGGGCGACCTCAAGAAATTTCGCATCGTCGGCTACGACGAGATCTACGGGCGCAACGATTACATTTCCATCGACTCGCCCATGGCACGCGCCTTGTTAAAAAAGGAAGAGGGCGATGAGGTGCTGGTCAACACGCCGGAAGGCGAAAAGCTGTGGTTCGTGAATTCGATTGTTTATGAGCAGTAAGGCCGGACGCACAGCGTCGTAGTCCGGCCAGTCGCGCTCAACCTTCGCGCAGTACGGTCAACGGGCTGACGTTCAGTGCGCGGCGTGTGCCGAATACGCCAGCGCCACCCACCAGCAGGGCACCGATTACCGGCAGCAGCAGTAGCCACGGATGCGGCTGCCATTCCAGTGAGAAGGCGTAGCGGTACAGCACGAAGCTCACCAGCTCACAGCCCAGCGCCGCCAGCACGCCGCTGGCAGCCCCCAGCAAACCGAATTCGATGCGCCGTGACTTGATCAGCAGTGCTCGCTCTGCACCGAGTGCACGCAGCAGCGCGCCCTGACGGATGCGTTCGTCCAGGGTCGCCTGCAACCCTGAGAACAGCACGGCAATACCGGCCGCCAGCACAAACAGCAGCACGAATTGCACGGCCAGCGTGACCTGATCAAGAATACTGCGCACCTGCGCCAGCAAGGCCTCCACTCCCAGAATACTGATCGACGGGTAGGCCCGCGACAGCTCGACGATCTGTTTGTCCTGGCCAGGCGGCAAGTAGAAGCTGGTCAGGTAAGTGGTGGGCAAATCCGCCAGAGTGCCAGGCTGGAAGATCATGAAGAAGTTGGGCTGGAAGGTATCCCAGTTCACGTCCCTCAGGCTGGTGACCACAGCTTCGCGCGTAAGGCCACCGACAATGAAGCTCAGGCGGTCGCCCAGTTTGATCTTCAGGCTTTCGGCCAGCTTGGTCTCGATCGATACCCCGGGCGTCGCGTCGCTCTGGCCTGAGGCCGGCAGCGCCTTCCACCAGTTACCGGCAGTCAGGGTATTGCCTTCGGGCAAATCGGCGGCCCAGGTCAGGCTAAGGTCGCGGCGAGTGGCGTTTTCACCACGCGAGTCCTTGGTCACGAAGTTGCCCACCGGTTCACCGTTGATGCTGGTCAGACGCCCCGGCACTACCGGGTAGAGCGGAGCCGAGTGGGTGGACAGCTTGCTCAGGGTCTGGGCGAAGTTTTCTTTCTCTGATGGCAACACATTGAGCACGAAATAGTTCGGTGCGTCCTTGGGCAGCTGGTTTTGCCAGGTGTCGAGCAGTTCACCGCGCAGCAGCGCTATCAAACCCATTGATAGCAGGATCAGGCCGAAAGCCAGAGATTGACCGGCAGCGGCCAGCGGGTAACGCAGCAGTTGCCCCAGGCCCAGCCGCCACGGCAGCGACGCACTGGCGAGCAGGCGGCGCAGGCTGTTGAGCGCCAGCAGCAACAGGCTGCCCAGTATCAGCGCGGCGACGACGCCACCGCCCAACAGGGCAAAGGTCAGCACCAGGTCCAGGCTCAGGCGCCACATGATCAGGCCCAGCGCGAACAGCGCCGCGCCATACACCAGCCATGAGCTGGCGGGAATCGGCAGCATGTCACGGCGCAGCACGCGCAGCGGCGGCACGCGACCCAGTGCTGCCAGTGGCGGCAGGGCGAAACCGGCCAACGCCACCAGCCCGGTGCCCATGCCTGCCAGCGCAGGCAAAAGGCCGCCCGGAGGTACCGCGGCCGGCAATAGATTTTGCAGCAGTGCAAATAACCCCAATTGCGCCAGCCAGCCCAGCAGCGCGCCGCTCAGGCTGGCCAGCAGGCCGATGATCGCCAGTTGCAGGCTGAACAGGGTCATGGTCTCGCCGCGTGACAGGCCCAGACAGCGCAGCAGGGCGCTGGCATCGAAGCGCCGTGCGGCAAACCTGGATGCCGAAAGCGCCACGGCAACGCCTGCCAGCAGTACGGCCACCAGGCTCGCCATATTCAGATAACGTTCAGCCTTGCCCAGCGCGCCACCAATCTGCTGACTGCCATCGCGGGCGTCCTTGATTTCCTGATGCGGTTCCAGAGTCGGCTCGATGGCTTTACGGTAGGCGGCCAGCGCTTCGGGCGGGCCGCTCCACATTTCCCGGTAGCTGACTCGGCTGCCCGGTTGCACTACGCCGGTAGCGGCGAGATCCTGCAGATTGATCATCACCCTCGGGGTCAGGCTGTAGAAGTTGCCCGCACGGTCTGGCTCGTACGTCAGTACCCGAGTCAGTTTCAGGGTTTTCGAGCCGACGTCGATATCATCACCTACCTTCAGATCAACGGCTGGAAACAGTCGTGCCTCGGCCCAGGCTTCACCGGGCCTGGGGCCGCTGCCAGCCTGCTCGGTCTGATACAGGTCCGCTGCGCTTTTAAGCTCGCCGCGCAGTGGGTAAGCGTCATCCACCGCCTTGATGCTGGACAATTGGATACCGGCATCGGTGGCGATCACGCTGGAAAAGATCACGATCTGCGCATGCTTGAGTTGCAGGCGCTTGCCTTCCTCGACCTGCTCGGCGCGCGCCGGGCTGGAACCCTCCAGAATCAGATCAGCGCCAAGAAACTCGGTTGCCCGCAACAGCATTGCGCCGTTCAGGCGCGCGCCGAAATAACCGATGGCGGTGCTGGCAGCCACGGCGACCAGAAGGGCAAAGAACAACACCCGCAACTCTCCGGCGCGTGCATCGCGCAGCAGTTGGCGGGCGGCGAGGCTTAGCAGACGGGCAAAAGGCAAACGTGCCATCAAGGCTCCAGCGGGGCGACCAGTCGGCCCCCTTCAAGACGGATCAGGCGGCGGCAGCGATGCGCCAGACGCTCATCGTGAGTCACCAGCACCAGCGTGGTGTTGCGCTCCTTGTTCAGTTCGAACAGCAGGTCGCTGATACGCTCGCCAGTGTGGCTGTCCAGGTTGCCGGTGGGTTCGTCGGCAAACAGTACGTCCGGGTCGGCGGCAAACGCGCGGGCGATGGCGACACGTTGTTGTTCGCCTCCAGACAACTGACGAGGCGTGTGGGTCAGGCGCTGGCCAAGACCTACGCGCTCCAGCAGGTCGCGAGCCTTTTCGCGGGCGTCCTTGCGGCCTTCAAGCTCCATCGGCAGCATGACGTTTTCCAGCGCATTGAGGCTGTCGAGCAACTGGAATGACTGAAATACAAAACCGACGTGCTCGGCGCGTACTCTGGCGCGCTGGTCTTCATCCAGCTCACTCAGGTTGCGGCCCGAGAGGATGACCGAACCGGAGCTGGGCAGGTCAAGCCCGGCAAGCAAGCCGAGCAGGGTGGATTTGCCCGAACCGGATGCACCGACGATGGCCAGCGTGTCGCCCTTGTTTAGTTCCAGGGAGAGTTCGTGCAGGATGGTCAGGTCACCTTCGGTGCTGGGGACTACTTTGCTGAGGCTTTGGGCACTGAGAATACTTTCACTCATGGAGAATCCGATGCGTGCGTTGTTTTTAAGTGCTGGCCTGGGGTTACTGCTGCTGTCACAGGGCGCGTTGGCGGGCACGGTATTGATCGTTGGGGATAGTATCAGTGCGGCTTTCGGACTGGATACCCGCGTGGGGTGGGTCAGCCTGCTGGAGCAGCGTCTGAGCAAGGAGGGATTTGACGACAAGGTGGTCAATGCGTCGATCAGTGGCGACACCAGTGCCGGGGGCCAGGCGCGTTTGCCTGCGCTGCTTGCAGAGCATAAGCCGGAACTGGTTATTCTCGAATTGGGTGGCAACGACGGACTGCGTGGCCAGCAGCCCGCTCAATTGCAACAAAACCTTTCATCGATGATCGACAGCTCTCGGGCAGCCGGTGCGAAAGTGTTGCTGCTCGGTATGCAGATACCGCCCAACTACGGGCCGCGTTACACCAACGCGTTCAAAGAGGTTTACAGCAACCTGGCCGAGCAGAAAAAAGTCCCGTTTGTGCCCTTCTTTCTGGAAGGTGTGGGCGGAGTGCCCGAACTGATGCAGGCTGATGGTCTGCATCCGGCGGCGGCTGCTCAGGGCAAGTTGCTGGAAAATGTCTGGCCGAGCCTGAAACCGCTGCTTTGAGGCTTTCCCGGACGGGGGCTTTCGGCTAATGTGGCGCCCCCGATCTGGAGCCCCCCATGCCGCGTCCCGCCTGGTCCCTGTATGCCTATCAAATGCTTGAGCCCCATGAGCAGCTGGATCTGTTCGCCTGTCAGGAAGTGCGCGTCCATCTGATTGCTCGCCAATTGGAGCTGGGCGGCTCGATCGACCGGACGTTGTGTGGCACGTTGTTGCCTGCCCAGCCGCAGATGCGCGCCGTCGAACTGCAAGCCATGCGCGATGAGCGCCTGTGCCCGCTGTGCAAGGCCATCATGGATGCGCAGCGCAGGGGCATGAACCCGATCTGGCCTGAACTCTAGCTGTCGCCGAAGCGCGCCAATCAGGCGCAGATATCCCCGATCCGGCAAGTGCCGGTGTACACTTCAGTTGTTGTTTCCATCTCTATAGTCGTTACCCGAAGGATCTTCCCGGATGTTGTCGCGCATTCCAGCCGTTACCCGCTGTCTGTCGCTTGCTGCTCTGTGCGCGGCGAGCTCTGTCCATGCTCTGGAGTTTCCGTTGCCGCCGCCCGGTGAGGACATCGTGGGCCAGGTGCAGGTCATCAAGGCCAAATACGAGGACACCTTTGCCGATCTGGGCACAAAATACGATCTGGGTTATCTGGAAATGATCGCGGCCAACCCTGGTGTTGACCCCTGGTTGCCGGGTGCAGGCAAGGACATCGTGCTGCCGACCCGCTTCATTCTGCCGCCGGGCCCGCGCGAAGGGATTGTCATCAACCTTGCCGAGTACCGCATGTACTACTACCCCAAAGGGCAGAATGTCGTGCACACCTATCCGCTGGGTGTCGGTCGTGAAGGCTGGGGTTCGCCTATCGGGGTGACCAAGGTAACGGCCAAGACGCCAAACCCGACCTGGACGCCACCTGCCTCGATCAAGGCCGAACATGCCGCTGACGGTGATCCGCTGCCTGACGTAGTGCCGGCCGGTCCGGATAACCCGCTGGGGCCGTTCAAATTCGGTCTGGGGCTTTCCGGCTACCTGATCCACGGTTCGAATAAAAAGTTCGGTATTGGCATGCGCACCAGTCATGGCTGTTTCCGCATGTACAACAACAACGTGCTGGAACTGGCCGATATGGCTCCGGTCGGTACGACCGTGCGAATCATCAGCGAGCCCTACAAATTCGGCATCAGCGGCGGCAAGGTTTACCTTGAAGCACACACACCGGTCGATGACCTGGGCAACCCCTCGGTGGTCGACAAGCACACTGCGGTCATCAATGCGCTGCTCAAACGTGACGACCTGGCCAACAACCTGCGCATGAACTGGGACGTAGTACGTGATGTGGTCGCGGCCGAAGACGGCATGCCGGTGGAAATCGCAGAACCAGGCAAAGCGCCTGCGAGTGCTGAAGAGCCTGTGATTTTTCAGTAGTCCAACCTGTTCGCGCGCCGATACTATGCCTTACACAACGGTTCTGCGAAATCAGGCGAATGACCATCGTGCCTACGCTCCGCGTAGACACGCAACTCGTGACGCTCCGCGTCACATCTGTGCTGCCGCACAACATCCACGCCTTACGCGCAGCCGCTGCCAGAGCAGTGCTTTTCAACCGCGATGGCACTGACGACGCAGAGTGCGACCTTAGTGACGGCTGAGCCCTGACGCTGATCCGGGGGATGCGAGGCAGGACGCCGAGCAAGCCGCACCGGGCCAAGGATGGCCCGTTGCGGCGGC